>JBATYU010000071.1:0-10816 GCA_049674245.1 Bradyrhizobium sp.
CGCCACCGGCAGCCGCCAGACCTTTTCCTTGTAGACCTGGCCGCGCGAGGAGAAGAACAAGACCGGGGTGTGGGTCGAGGCCACGAACAGGCGGCTGACGAAATCTTCTTCGCGGGTCTGCATCCCGGCGCGGCCCTTGCCGCCGCGGCGCTGCGCGCGGTAGGCCGACAGCGGCACCCGCTTGGCGTAACCGGCATGCGAGACGGTGACCACCATGTCCTCGCGCTGGATCAGGTCTTCGTCCTCGACCTCGCCCTCCTGCTCGATGATGACGGTCTGGCGAGGGGTTGCGAATTCCGCCTTCGCCTCGGCAAGCTCGGTCTTGACGATGGCCTGGATTCGCGAGCGCGATCGCAGGATGTCGAGATAATCGGCGATTTCCAGCGCGAGCTTGTCGAGCTCGTCGGAAATCTCCTCGCGCCCGAGCGCGGTCAGCCGCTGCAGCCGCAGATCGAGAATCGCCTTGGCCTGCTCCATCGACAGCCGCGCGGTGCCGTCGGGGCTAAGCCGGTGCCTCGGATCGTCGATCAGGGTGATCATCGCGGCGACGTCCTGCGCCGGCCAGTCGCGCGACATCAGCGTCTCGCGCGCGGTGGCGGGATCGGGCGAGGTGCGGATCACGCGGATCATCTCGTCGATATTGGCGACCGCGATCGCAAGTCCGACCAGGATATGGGCGCGGTCGCGCGCCTTGCCGAGCAGATATTTGGTGCGCCGGGTCACCACCTGCTCGCGGAAGCCGATGAACACCGTCAGCAGGTCCTTCAGCGTCATCGTTTGCGGACGGCCCGAATCCAGCGCCAGCATATTGGCGGCGAAATTGGTCTGCAGCGGCGTGAACCTGTAGAGCTGGTTCAGCACGACGTCGGCGAGCGCCTCGCGTTTCAATTCGACCACGACGCGAACGCCGTCGCGGTTGGATTCGTCGCGCAGATCGGCAGCGCCCTCGATCTTCTTCTCGCGGATCAGCTCGCCGATACGCTCGACCATCGAGGCCTTGTTCACCTGATAGGGAATTTCCGTGATGATGATCGCTTCGCGATCCTTGCGGATGGTGTCGATCGTGACCTTGCCCCGCATCACGATCGAGCCGCGGCCGAGATGATAGGACGAACGGATGCCCTGGCGCCCGAGGATGATGCCGCCGGTCGGGAAATCCGGTCCCGGGATGATGTTGATGAGGTCGTCGATGGAAAGCGCGGGGTCGTTGATCAGCGCCATGCAGGCGTCGATGACCTCGCCGAGATTGTGCGGGGGGATGTTGGTGGCCATGCCGACCGCGATGCCGCCGGCGCCGTTGACCAGAAGGTTCGGAAATCTCGCCGGCAGGACCGACGGCTCGCTCTCGGAATTGTCGTAGTTGGGCTGGAAATCGACCGTGTCCTTGTCGATATCCTCGAGGATCGCCAGCGCGGAATGCGTGAGGCGCGCTTCCGTATACCGGTAAGCCGCCGGCGGATCGCCATCGACCGAGCCGAAATTGCCCTGCCCGTCGACCAGCGGCACGCGCATGGAGAAATCCTGCGCCATCCGCACCATCGCGTCGTAAATCGACTGGTCGCCGTGGGGATGATACTTGCCGATCACGTCGCCGACGACGCGCGCGGATTTGACGTATTTCTTGTCCGGCGTGTGCCCCTGCTCGTACATCGAATACAGGATGCGCCGATGCACCGGCTTCAGACCGTCGCGCGCATCCGGCAGCGCGCGCGCCACGATCACGCTCATGGCGTAATCGAGGTAAGAACGCTTCATCTCGTCGAGGATGGAAACGGGACGAATATCGGAGGGCGCCGGCGGCTCGCCCGGCTTGCTATCTTCAGGGTCAGACAAAGGGGAATCCGGTCAGTTCTTGCGTGAGAATCATATAGCGCGTCGAGGGTGCTAAAACCACCCCGAAGGCACTTGGCTTGGCGGTTTTTCCCTTCGTTTTTCCAGAGACTTATGCCCGGCGCACCAGCTCGCCGATCGGGTCGAAAATCGGCATCCGGAACCGTACTTCAGATGCCGTGCAAACGGCTGCGAATGCGCCCCTTTTGCCCGCTAATTCCCGAACACCACGGCGCGCATGATCCGCCCCGGCAGCAGCGTGAACAGCCCCGCGATCACGAGCGCGCCAGAGAACAAGCCGATCATGATGCGGCGATGCTCGGCGACGCGGTGGGTGTGTGCGCGCCAGACCGCGAGCGGCAGCATCAGAAGCGTGAAGATCGACAGGAGATGGATCGGGCTCCAGGGGCCGACCAGCCGCAGCTGATGAATCCAGAACGAGGAGATCGCCACAAGCCCCATCAGGCCGACCCAGATCCACCCCAATGTCCGATGCGGCAGCGTTCCCTTTGGGCTTGCGAACTGCACGAGGCCAAGCACAAAGGCCGTCATTGCCGCGATGGCGTGAAGTGGGATGGCGGGCGCGGCGTCGAGCAGCGGTGCAAGGCTCATGGTGCAAAGACTCATGACGCGAGCCTCATATTCCCGGAAAATGGTAAGGTGGGCAAAGCCAACGGGTCGCACGAAAGCGCGCCCCCGACGAGCGCAATAGCGCTCGCGCAGACCCGACGAGCGCAATAGCGCTCGCGCAGAGATGATAGGCTCCGCGTGCCCACCATTTAAGATGACGAACTGGAGTGATGGTGGGCACGGCGCGAAGGGCGCCTTTGCCCACCGTACGATTTAGCCGGCGCCAAACCTAGAACGGGATGTCGTCATCCATGTCGCCGTTGCGCCCGCCGGCCGCCACCGCGCGGCGCGGCGGGCCCGAGGATCCGCCGGCGCCGAAATCGCCGCTGGAATCATCGGAGCCAGAACTGCCGCCGCCAGAGCGGCCATCGAGCATGGTGAGGTTCGAATTGAATCCCTGCAGCACCACCTCGGTCGAATATTTATCGACGCCGCTCTGATCGGTCCATTTGCGCGTCTGCAACTGGCCTTCGAGGTAAACCTTGGCGCCCTTCTTCAGATATTGCTCGGCGATCTTGCAGAGCCCTTCGTTGAAGATGACGACGCGGTGCCACTCGGTCTTTTCCTTGCGCTCGCCGGTCGCCTTGTCGCGCCAGCTCTCCGACGTCGCGACGCTCAGATTGGCGATCGGCCGCCCGTCCTGGGTGCGCCGGATCTCCGGGTCCTTGCCGAGGTTTCCGACCAGAATCACCTTGTTCACGCTTCCTGCCATCGCCGCTCTCCACTCTCGAAATGACTGCGAGATTACTGCCTGACCAGACGCAAAACGCTTGGCTTGCGAGCGCGCCGAGCGCGCAAGGTCCCTCGAAATGACCCTATACGCTCGAAAGCCTGCGCCACGCCGGTTTGCCCGGACCTTTCCACACATATAGCAACGATACCAGTTTTGTTCCAGCTTTGTTCCAGGTTCCCCGGCAACAATCCCGGGTTGAGGGGTATCAAGCTGCCCGCCGCCGGTTGGGCTATCGCGGTTCCCTGCGTGAACCGGCAAAAGACATTACAAATCATTAGCTTCCGGAACCCGCACTTGCTCGCCACCTGTTGCATTTGGGAGACGGTATCTCCGGCTGAATCGGATATATTCTGGTCCGAAATTGGGTGGACTTGAGCGCTCGCGACTTATTTCGAAACCGCTTCGGGACCAAGGAAAGCGGACAACGGTTGGGGATTGCGATGAAGAAAATATTGCTGGGTGCGGTTGGTTTGGCTGTGATGGGCATGGCCGCGCCTGCCGTTGCTGCGGACATGGCCGCGCGACCCTACACCAAGGCGCCGCCACCGATGGTTGCCGCGATCTATGACTGGACCGGCTTCTACATCGGCCTCAATGGCGGCGGCGGTTCGGCCCACAAGTGCTGGGACATCAACAACGACCTCGGCGTGCCTGTCACGGCGTTCCGCGAAGGCTGCCACGATGCAACCGGCGGCATGGCCGGCGGTCAGCTCGGCTATCGCTGGCAGGCCACGAATTGGGTGTTCGGCCTCGAAGCCCAGGGCGACTGGGCGAACTTCAGGGGCTCGAACCCCAGCCTGTTTCCTGCTTTGGCGGGTGCGACCAACCGGACCAAGATCGACGCGTTCGGCTTGTTCACCGGCCAGGTCGGCTATGCCTGGAATAGCGTTCTCTGGTACGTGAAGGGCGGCGCTGCCGTCGCCAACGACAGCTATAACGGCATCGTGACGACGAACGGCGTTGTCTTCGACAGCGCCCACCAGACCCGTTGGGGCGGCACCGTCGGAACCGGGCTCGAGTTCGCCTTTGCGCCGCAATGGTCGGTCGCGGTCGAATACGACCACATCTTCATGGGCAACAATAACGTGACCCTCACCTCGGTGGTCACTGGCCTTCCGTCCCGGACCGACAACATCAAGCAGGACGTCGACATGGCCACGGTCCGCGTGAACTGGCGCTGGGGTGGCCCGGTGATCGCCAAGTACTGATATCAAGTAAGTACTGATATCGGCCTGAGCCGAACCTCCTAAGTTTAGAAAAAGGCCGGCCTCGCGCCGGCCTTTTTGCTGCCGGTCGCATGCTCCCCGGATCAACACGTGACGGTTGCATGTCATATTTTTCCACCGCGGATGTTGCCTTTCGGTGACGGTATTTTCACGGGAGTTGGGGTATTTGAATGCTGTCGAGGCTGGGGGCCTTGAGATCCAAAAGCGAAACGGAAATTGGAGACCTGTAATGATGAGAAACACCTTGCTGGCCGCGCTTGGCGTAGCCGCATTGGGAGTAGCCCCCGCGGCCGCAGCCGATCTTGCGGCGCGGCCCTATACCAAAGCGCCGCCGCCCGTGGTCGCGCCTTTCTACGACTGGAGCGGCTTCTACATCGGCCTGAACGGCGGTGCCGGTTGGGCCCGCAACTGCTTGGACATCGATAACTTCATTCGCGTCGGCGCCGTCGCTGCCTTCCGCGAAGGCTGCCATGATGCCAACGGCGCAGTCTTCGGCGGTCAGATCGGCTATCGCTGGCAGGCCTCGAATTGGGTGTTCGGCGTGGAAGCGCAGGGCGACTGGGCTGATCTGAATGGATCGAATGTCAGCGCTTTCGTTAATGTTTGGAACAACCACTCCAAGGTCGACTCGTTCGGCCTGTTCACCGGCCAGGTCGGCTATGCCTGGAACAGCGTTCTTTGGTACGTCAAGGGCGGCGCCGCCGTTACCCATGACAAATTCCAGGGTATTTTCATCCCCACGGGCGCGCCGTTCGATAACGCGAGTGAAACGACCTGGGGTGGTACGGTCGGTGTTGGCCTCGAATGGGGCTTTGCGCCGAACTGGTCGGTCGGCTTTGAATATGATCACCTGTTCATGGGTAACCACAATCTCAGCTTCACGTCGACGGGCGCTTTGGGTTTCGCGCCCGCCGGCAGCCAATTCCGTATCGACAACATCCGCCAGGATGTCGACATCGCGACGGTCCGGGTCAACTACCGCTTTGGCGGGCCGGTCGTAGCGAGGTACTGATCGCGCGACATCCATCGACGGAAGTGAAAAGGCCGGCCTCGCGCCGGCCTTTTTGCGTTGACGCGGCCGCTGGTGCCACCTGCTGCCATCGAGCCAACAAACCGTTGATGGCGTGGACGGGACACTAGTAATCTTCGCGCGTTCTTCCTATGTTCCGAGATCACCCATCGGCGTGCGATCCCGTTTTCCGGCGAGGCGCGCCTTTAATGCGCGCGGCCAACGCGCCTGGAAATGCCGCTATGGATGAAGTGCTCAGGGCCAAGCGCCAGCAGCCGGGTTCAGCGATGCGCGCGATCACGATCCGCGGCGCGCGCGAGCACAATCTGAAAAACATCGATGTCGAGATTCCGCGCGACCGGCTCGTGGTGTTCACGGGGCTGTCGGGCTCCGGCAAATCCTCGCTCGCCTTCGACACCATCTATGCCGAGGGCCAGCGCCGCTACGTCGAGTCGCTGTCGGCCTATGCGCGCCAGTTTTTGGAGATGATGCAGAAGCCCGACGTCGACCAGATCGACGGCCTGTCTCCCGCCATCTCGATCGAGCAGAAGACAACGTCGAAAAATCCGCGCTCGACCGTCAGCACCGTCACCGAGATCTACGATTACATGCGGCTATTGTGGGCGCGGGTCGGCGTGCCCTATTCGCCCGCCACCGGCTTGCCGATCGAAAGCCAGATCGTCTCGCAGATGGTCGACCGCGTGCTTGATCTGCCCGAGGGCACGCGGCTTTATTTGCTGGCGCCGGTCGTGCGCGGCCGCAAGGGCGAGTACCGCAAGGAGCTCGCCGAATACCTCAAGAAGGGATTCCAGCGGGTCAAGATCGACGGCACATTCTATGAGCTTGCGGAAGCGCCCGCGCTCGACAAGAAATTCCCGCACGACATCGATGTCGTGGTCGACCGCATCGTGGTGCGGCCGGACATCGGCCAGCGGCTGGCGGAGAGTTTTGAGACCGCGCTAAAACTCGCGGAAGGGCTGGCGGTGATCGAATATGCCGATGCTCCTTCGTCATCACCGGGCCGCGCTGAAAGCGCGAGACCCGGTGATCCATCGTCTTCAAAAGAGATGGATGACCGGGTCAAGCCCGGTCATGACGAAAAGAAGAAAGTCGCAAAAATCCACGACAAAAGTGGCCCGGAGCGGATTCTGTTCTCGGAAAAATTCGCTTGCCCGGTGTCGGGCTTCACCATTCCCGAGATCGAGCCGCGGCTGTTTTCTTTCAACAATCCCTACGGCGCCTGTCCGGCCTGTGGCGGGCTCGGCGTCGAGCAGCATATCGACGAGGATCTCGTCATTCCCGACAAGGAATCGACCTTGCGCAAGGGAGCGATCGCGCCGTGGTCGAAATCGTCGTCGCCCTATTACATCCAGACGCTGACCGCGCTCGGCAAATTCTACAAGTTCACGCTCGACACCAAGTGGAAGGACCTGCCGAAGAAAACGCAACAAGCGATCCTTCACGGTTCGGGCGAAGAGGAGATAAAGTTCTCCTATGAAGACGGCGTGCGCTCCTACGACACCAAAAAACCGTTCGAGGGCGTCATCACCAACATCGACCGCCGCTACCGCGAGACCGAAAGCGAATGGGCGCGCGAGGAGCTGGCCAAATATTTCTCCGACGTTCCCTGTGCGGCCTGCAACGGCTATCGGCTTAAGCCGGAAGCGCTGTGCGTCAAGCTCGCGGGAAAACATATCGGCGAAATCTCGGAATTGTCGGTGCGGCGCGCCGGCGAATGGTTCGAGACCGTGCCGAAGGCGCTCAACGCGCAGCAAAACGAGATCGCCGCCCGCGTGCTGAAGGAGATCCGCGAGCGGCTGTCGTTCCTGCTCGACGTCGGCCTCAATTACCTGACGCTGGCGCGCGCCTCGGGCACGCTCTCCGGCGGCGAGAGCCAGCGCATTCGCCTCGCCTCGCAGATCGGCTCGGGCCTCACCGGCGTGCTCTATGTGCTGGACGAGCCCTCGATCGGCCTGCACCAGCGCGACAATGCGCGGCTGTTGGAAACCTTGAGGCGGCTGCGCGACCTCGGCAATACCGTGATCGTGGTCGAGCACGACGAGGACGCCATCCGTACGGCCGATCATGTGCTCGATATCGGGCCCGGCGCCGGCATGCATGGCGGCCATATCGTCGCGCAGGGCACGCCGGCCGACATCATGCGCAACAAGGACTCGCTGACCGGAAAGTACCTCACCGGCGAATTGTCGGTCGAGGTGCCCGAGCGGCGGCCGCCGAACCATCGCCGCACCATCAAGGTCGTCAATGCCCGCGGCAATAATCTGAAGAACGTCTCGGCCGAAATTCCGCTGGGGCTGTTCACCTGCGTGACCGGCGTTTCCGGCGGCGGCAAGTCGACGCTTTTGATCGACACGCTCTACAAGGCGATCGCCCGCAAACTCAACAACGCCAGCGAGGGCGCGGCGCCGCATGACCGCATCGAGGGATTGGAGCACATCGACAAGATCATCGACATAGACCAGTCGCCGATCGGCCGCACGCCGCGATCGAATCCTGCGACCTATACCGGCGCATTCACGCCGATCCGCGAGTGGTTTGCGGGCCTGCCCGAAGCAAAAGCGCGCGGCTACGAACCCGGGCGGTTTTCCTTCAACGTCAAGGGCGGCCGCTGCGAGGCCTGCCAGGGCGACGGCGTCATCAAGATCGAGATGCATTTTTTGCCCGACGTCTACGTCACCTGCGATGTCTGCAAGGGAAAACGCTACAACCGCGAGACGCTGGAGGTGCTGTTCAAGGGCAAGAGCATCGCCGATGTCTTGGACATGACGGTCGAGGAAGCCGCCGACTTCTTCAAGGCCGTCCCCCGCGTGCGCGAGACCTTTAGGACGCTGCATCGCGTCGGGCTGGATTACATCCATGTCGGCCAGCAGGCCACGACCTTGTCCGGCGGCGAAGCCCAGCGCGTCAAGCTCGCCAAGGAATTGTCGAAGCGCGCCACCGGGCGCACGCTCTATATCCTGGACGAGCCGACCACGGGCCTGCATTTCCACGACGTGAAAAAACTGTTGGAAGTGCTGCACGAGCTGGTGGCGCAGGGCAACACGGTGGTGGTGATCGAGCACAATCTCGAGGTCATCAAAACCGCCGACTGGGTGATCGACCTCGGCCCCGAGGGCGGCGACGGCGGCGGCGAAATCGTCGCCTGGGGCCCGCCGGAGGACATCGTGAAAGCGCCGCGGAGCTATACGGGGAAGTTTCTGGCGCCGGTGCTGGCGAAGGCGCGCAAGCCGAGGAAGAGTGGGGCGAGCGAGGCGGCGGAGTGAGTTACGTCATTGCGAGCGAAAGCGAAGCAATCCACGAAACTCACCGCGGAGGAAATCTGGATTGCTTCCGCCTACGCGCAAGGGCGCTTCGGCGGACTCCAAGCCCGCCATATCCGCCGCGCCAACCCGAAATGATGGCGGATTACGCTAACGCTAATCCGCCCTTCGTACTGTCAACCGGTCGATAAAACTCTTCGGTAATCGACGGGCCCGCGCAATGTCGATAGCGTCACGGCCTTTTTCGTCGACAATCGTCGGATCGGCGCCCGCCTCGATCAGCAAGTCGAGTGTTTTGAGCCGTTTGAGGCGAGCGGCATAGAAGATCGGCGTCTCGCCGTGAGCCCTGAGATTCAGCCTTGGCTTGGTCTTCAGGAGTTCACCGCAGACCACTTCATCGTCGCGCCAAACAGCTGCCCACAGCGAATAGCTGGCATCGGCGCCATGTGTCAGCAGAAACCGCACCAATGGGAGATTTTCGCCTCGGGCGACGGCATACCAAAGTGGCGTGGCGCGAAAATCCCCCTCCTCCTCGTCCAACGGAACTTCGACTTCCAAACCGACGCCAGCCTTGAGAAACGCCGCAACCGTCCGCAACCCATTGGGCTCAACGGTCTTGCGACTGCCAGCCTTCACGCCGCACGCCAGATGCAACGCCGTGCGCCCCTGCGGATCGGTAGCATGTGCAAGTTCAGGAGATGCCGCGAGCAGCGCTTCGGCCGCCTTGGCGTCCCAAGTTTTGGCGGCACTGAATAGAGCGGTTTTCGACGGCCTTCTCATTTCGGGCAGCCCGTAGGATGGGTTGAGCCGTTCGCGAAACCCATCATCTTCGCAAACTGTGCCTGATGGGTATCGCTTTCGAGGCGGGACAACAATGCCCCGCCTCTTTCGCTCCATCCATCCTACATGTTTATTGCGTCCCACAACCTCTGCTGTGCCGTATAGCTTCAAAGAACCTTGCTCATTGGGTAACTGGTCGTGCCAAAGGCTTCGATCGGCCTTCCGATTTCGGTGTAGCCGTTCGACAAATAAAAGCGCCGAGCGGTCTCGGTGCTTTCAAGCGTGACCTTGGTGTTGCCGCGTTGCGCGGCCCGCTGCTCGAGCGCATGAAGCAGGGCCCGACTGACGCCCTGAAATCTGGCTTCGGGCGAGACATAGTTGAGCCCGATGCGCCCTGCATCGGTGACGGAGCCAACCCCGAGGACAACATCTCCTTCGACCGCCACAAATAACGAGTTGTCCCCTTGCTCAATCCAACCACGGAAATTCTGGGGCGTCTTGTTTCCTGCCCAGCGCGCCAGAATGGCCGGATCGTTCCTGTGGTCGGCGTGGCAAAGCTCGGCGATCGAGCGTCTCATCACGCTACAAGCGGCTTCCGCATCATCTGGTAATGCTTCTCTTATATGCATCATTCTATCATCGACCGAAGGCGTAATCTGCCGCTTCCAACCCGAAGCTGACGCCTGTTACGGCAAAGTAGTGGCTAGCCAGCGTCCGCCGGCTCATGCCGCATCCGCCGGCCTGACGCGCCTGGCGATTTCGGCGCCCTTCTCCCGCTCGACCACGCCAATGTCATATTGACTCTGCAGGTCCAGCCAGAACTGCGCGCTGTTGCCGAAATACCGGCCGAGCCGCACCGCGGTATCGGCCGTGATCGCGCGGCGGCCATTGAGGATGTCGGTGACGCGGCCGCTTGGTACGCCGATATCGAGCGACAGCCGGTTTGCGCTGAGTTTTCGGGCGACCATCTCGCGCTTCAACAAGCGGCCGGGGTGTACGACAGAAGCCATGATATTCAACCTCGGTGATAGCCCGTAGGGCGGAATAGCGAAGCGTATTCCGCCGCTCAATCGTCCGCACACACGGGGCGCAATCCGCTTCGCTGTTGCGCCCTACGGGCCGCTCCACAATCGGCGGGACCGGAAGCGCCCCTCTTCGATCACAGTATAGCGGCCAAAAAGCCCATCGCCATATCGCTCGATCGCCGCCTCCACCCGTACCGATCTTAGCGCGTGATTTTCAGGCGCGATGCACAACGCCGGGAACCGCGCGTTCCCGGCGAAACACAAGATCGCCGAAATCCTTGTCCTCAGTGAGTAGGAGCCGC
>JBATYU010000072.1:0-3199 GCA_049674245.1 Bradyrhizobium sp.
TCCGCGTTGGTATCGCTCGTCTTGCGATGCCATCCGCGTCCATTGCATCCTGCACCAACGTTCGTGACGATCGCGACGCGCCCCTCTTATCGGGACAGGACGCGCGAATCAGTGCAGGTGATTTGCCCGACGGCGCAAGCGAAATTTTTGTGAGCGGGGACTGACGACCTAAATCACCTTGAATCGGCTTACGAAATCCCGCTTTTGGCGCACGGGATTTAGCCAGCTTTCGTTCCCCCAGCGAGGTGAACTTCGCAAAAATCGAATTGATCTGCCGGGACCGGGCAAATCAGTGCTTGCTGCTTGGCACGCGAAATTTCGACCCGCCCCCGGCGGGCGCGCGAGGCGCCCGCCCGCACGACGCCGAGCCTCACCGACTTGCGTGGCTGCCGCCGGCTAGTGGATCCAAAGGGCTACGACGGCACAGGCGAAGCCCGCCAGCAGGATGCCGGAAGCTGTCACAGTGACCAGGTCAATTGACCAGTGGTGGCTGCCGACCAAATCGAAATGTCTGGAGTGGCTTTCGTCCCGATATGTATGAAGGCGCATGGCAGCAGCGCTCCTCTTGCGCGACGCCCGCGCGATCGTGCGATCGTGCGAGCGCTTAGTGGCTCAAGATGACAAAGGCGGCGATCGCGGCGGGCACCTCGAGGATCATGGTGCCGATCGTCAGCAGCAGGATTTCGTGCTTCGTGTGCTCGTCCATCGCGCGCTCCCATCCGGCAGAGTCCAAACGGCGATTGCGGCGAAAGGTTCCAATTGACTCCACCTGGATGCGGCGTAGCCTCGCCATCGGACCGTGAGAGTGGTCTCCCACGCCAGCAGAGCCAGCGCGGGTCGCTCCCGCCAGTGCCAGTCGAAGTGGGCCGGTTCCACGCGTTGGTGCACCAGAAACGGCGCTGGTAACAGCGCCGTTTCCTATTGGGGCCCGCCTGATCTTGTGACGGTGAGCAAAGCGCAGGTGGAACCTTCGGGCCGCAAGCCCGTTGTTGCTAGTGGCGGCGGAACCGGGAAACCGGCAGTCGCAAAAGAGGCCGCCTGGCGTCATGCCCGGGCGGCTTTTTCATTTGCGCCTTTGCGATCGAAGGGTGCCGTCATGAACACGAGCCCGCCTGCCTCGATCAACTTTCAAAGTTTCCGCGCGCATCCTCGTGACGCTGGGCCGGTGTCGGCGCGGGTTTGCGTGTTATGCTTGAGGCGGGACGGCCGGCAGGCCCTGCCCGCGCTTGAATGAAAGAGGCCGCCAACTGAGGCGGCTGGAAGCTTGTCGATTGGACGCACGCAAAAAGCATCAAGGTGATCGACCGGGCCGATGGAAAGGCCAAGGTCTATATCCTTGCACGTCATGATGGGTTCTACGAATACAGAGGTGAGGCTGAGATTCAGAGGGATGAATACGAAGGCGTCTATTGGTCGCCAACCGAAATGTCCGGCCTTTTCGCGTCCGCCCATGAGGCCGAGCGCGCCGCGTTCGATGACGTGCCTTGGCTTCGGCAAATATCCCGACAAAACCCGAATTAGGCCACTACACTTTTCAAATTAGGCCACTGAGGGTCGAAACAGGGCAGTACCCACGCCTGGGTACTGCCCTTGTTTTAATCCCTGGTGGCCTAATTTGAATCGGTCAGTGGCCTAGTTTGCTTAAACTACAGTCGGCGGCGTAGCGCGTGCCTGGTCTAGTGTGCGCGATGGCCGAAAACCCCATCAACGATTATTACGTCGTTACTTCTCGACGCGGCCAGCAACCTGAACGCTGGAGCTGGGAGATACTCCGCAAGAGCAAACCGTTGGGCATAAAGATGACCGGAGACGGATTCCAGTCTGAGATGGCTGCCCAATTTGCAGGCAAGAACGCGCTAGCGGAATTTCTGGCCGACTTATCGAAAGAAGAAAAACGCCCACGCAAATAAGGGCCGCCTCAGTTTGTTAAAGAAGCCGCTGGACGCAGCCCTTAGTTAAGCGCCTAGTGGTTCCTGATGATGGTTTACCAAGAAAAGATCGCACCACCTGGTCCGTTGCCGGTTCGCGGCAGCGAGCCGTCCGACATGCTGCTGTCTCAGCACACCATCGAATCTCTTGCATTAGAGAACGCATGGTTGAAAGAGCGTCTAGCGCGCATTATTCGATCTCAGATCGCTAAGTAAGGCCGCCTCAGTTGGCAGTTACCCTTGGGAGTTCTGCAAAATGCATCCCGCCCTAACATTCCAGTTCGAACGCGCTGTGAACGAGTATGCCCAGTGGCAAGCTGTCCGGGCAGAGGATCGTTCGGATGCACCGGCCTGGTGGTGGGACACTGCGATATCCGCCGACGATGAAACCGCAACGATGCCGGTAGAGTGGTGCGCTATCCTAGGGGTGGCCGACGAGTCGACCTACGCTAAAGGCACGGAAGTTTTCAGGAACGCGCTCGTCGGACAAGCTTACTTGCCGCAGTCGGAGAATTTTCCACGCAAGTTTAAGGCGATTGACTGATCGTGCCGACATGCAAGCTGACAAGTCGCTGCTCGATCATATGACGGACCTAATGGCGGAGTTCGCGACGAGGGCAAAGAAGACCGCCAAAGACGCCGACGCAAGTGGGCCAACTCAATTGGCGCGTGGCAATAAGTACCGGACCGTCATCCCTGAACCGTTGGT
This sequence comes from Bradyrhizobium sp., assembly GCA_049674245.1. GTDB lineage: Bacteria > Pseudomonadota > Alphaproteobacteria > Rhizobiales > Xanthobacteraceae > Bradyrhizobium. Next base: position 2,638 of record JBATYU010000072.1, read on the forward strand.
TCGGTCGAGAAGCAGCCTATCGCCGATCTTGAATTCCTCTTGCATGGCGTCGCAGCAAGAACCGGAGCGGGAACCGCCCCTTGCAATGGAGCGATATAGCTCTCCCGAATTGATAAGGATATCTATGCGCCCCTGTGCGGCTGCGCGGCCCAACTGGGCGAGCAACTCTTGTCGGAAGTGATCGGTCGAAACCATCTGTTCGTCCTCCCAACCCGACCACGCGCCTAATCCGCGCCGATAGCGAGTTAATTCGCAAGGGTCCGCACCCCGCCTCAGTTGGCGGCCTCTTTCATTACCCGGGCAAATTCCAACTCAGCGCCAAGCACAGCGATCAGCAGCATGCACATGACAGCGCGGCGGCCGATGCGGATCACGCCCGAGCGCCGAGGATCAAGCTTATTGTCTGGCTGAGATTCGATATCAACAACGGTTTCGGCAGTGCTGGCCGCTCACGAAACGCTTCTGGTCGGCCCGCTGGCCCATAGCCGCTGACAAAGATAAACGGCAGACCTCGCCTGTCGATGATCTCGGCGACCCGGCTGATGCTGCGACCGGCAATGTT
>JBATYU010000073.1:0-3444 GCA_049674245.1 Bradyrhizobium sp.
ACTCTTTCCCGACGACGAACTCCCGTCCCTTGAGATGCTTGTCGAGCACCTCATAGTGACGCTCGATTTCGCGGCGATAGCGGTTGACCGCATAGCCGATCTTTTCCGGTGCCGCATGCTGGAAATGAACGGCCTGTCCCGAGAACGGCCCGATGCCAGTGGCGATGAAAAACAGCCATGACAACAATTCCGGCCTGTCGGACGGTGAGCCGATCAGGCGACCCGTCTTCTCGCCGAGATAAAGCAGGATTGCGCTGGAATCGAATACCCGCACTTCCTTGCCGCCCGGTCCCTCGGTATCGACGATGGCCGGGACCTTGCCGTTCGGATTGACGGCGCGAAATGCCGGCGTGTGCTGTTCGCCCTTGCTGGTGTCGACCGGGACCAACTGGTAGGCCAAGCTGGCCTCTTCGAGCATCAGGGCTACTTTTGCGGGATTGGGTGTTGGATGGAAGTAGAACCGTATCATGCGCTTTCTCCCGTCGCCCTCAGTGATGTTTTTCGCGAAGGCGTCATTAGCAAGATCGGACGATCCCGCCCTTTGCGTTTTAGATCACCCGCTCTATATTGCATCAGAGGAAACTTCTGGCAACTGCACGCTTTTGTGATCGGAAAAGCGGGTACGTTGCAGACCGACATCGGAACTTTTGAAGCGGCCACATCAGGTGGTATTGCTATTCCCGGTAAGCCGACGTGGTGAATGGAAGGGCATTAGATACTATGGCCAGGCCGCGAGAGTTTGATGAGGAAGCCGTGCTGGATGCGGCGATCCAGCAATTCTGGCTTCGCGGTTATGAAGCCACTTCCGTGCGCGACTTGGCCGACGAGATGGGCATCGCCGGGGCTAGCTTGTATAATACGTTCGGCGACAAGCGAACTCTCTACGAGCGCTCGCTCAATCGCTATCTCGACCAGACCTTCCGCGAGCGCACACGCCGCCTCGAGCACAGCCTTCCCCCGCGGGATGCGATCGTTGCGTTCCTGCAGGAAATCATTAAACGATCCTTGAATGACAGGCAGCGCCGGGGTTGCTTGCTGGTCAACTCTGCGCTCGAAAGCGCGCCGCATGACGAAGAACTCCGGCAGATCGTGGCCACGTTCATGGGCGAGGTGGAATCGTTTTTTCTTCGATGCGTCGCCTCGGGCCAACGTGACAAGACCATTCCGAAAGCACAATCGGCGGAGGACCTCGCAAGACTCCTTCTGAATGTTCTACTTGGCATTCGGGTGCTTGCGCGTGTTCGACCTGACCGCAAGCTTCTGGAGGGTCTGGTGAGGCCGGTGTTTGCGTTGCTCGATAATGCCGGTCCAACGAAACGTCCCCGTAAAAGAAAAGGGCCGGCTGGTAGTTAAGAGAGAGAGCCGTTGCCTGTCCATATCGGTGATCCATCGATGGAGTAACGAAGGTGGCCGCCGCCAGAATGAGCTTGAGATGAATCGATGCAAGGAAAAGAAAGCGTGCCGTCGATTCTCGAATCGGATGCGACAGGGAAGGTCGCTGAAATCTATGCGGACATTCGCCAAGTGCTCGGGACAAGCATCGTCAATCTGATCTGGCGCAACCTCGCGACGATACCGGGCGCTCTCGAATGGACGTGGATTAACGCAAAGCCGCTTTATCGAGGGCCCGCTCCTGGCTATGCTGAGGCCGTACGACGCGCGATCGACCTTCCCATGGTGCCGTCCTTTTCCCGCGACACCCTCGCTGCTGCCGGATTGAGCAACAACAATGTAGCGAGGATCAGGGACATCCTGGACAGTTACCACTATACCAACGCCCTTGCTCTTGTCGCGCTTTCCGCGCTGGTCATGCATTTTGAGCCAACTCGGCAGGACACGGTTAAGCCCTCGGACGGTGCACCGCGACCGCCCGGAGTGAAATTGCCGGAATTGCCGCCGATGCAATCACTGAGGCCTGAAGTGGTGCGTCTGATCGAAGAACTAAACGGCTTCGGCGAAGATACGGACAAATCATTGATCGCGAGCATGTATCGGCACCTCGGCTATTGGCCGACATATTTGTCTCTGGTGCGAACGATGCTAAAGCCCTTGGAGACCAATGGCCAACTGCACACATTGACCCGTTCAATTCGCGACCTGGCGCGGTCGCACGGCAGCGGGCTCGCTCAACACCTCAGGCCATCCACTCCTCCAGACTCGCTCCAGGAGGCACTTGCCTCCTGCCGTCGCTTTGTCGATCATCCGATTTCGCGCATGACTGGAATCTGTTCGTTGATTCGCAGGGCGACCGACCGACCGCGCGCCCCCTGAGCTCGCCGCGAGATGGTCAGCGAGGGTTTTCGAGCTACTTTCGAATCCTCGTCGGTCAGGTCGAACGTGGCTGACGAGCGACTGCCGGACGGCCGTAGCTTGACAGCAGCCAGACCGCCAAGATCACCAGTCCCATAACCAAAAAGAATTCTCGCTTATCTCCGAGGATGGTCGGCAACACCAACGCTGCCACCACAAGAACAGGTCCTACAAGCATTTCCACAAGTGCGTGGAGCCGCATTGGAATGATCTTTAAAACCCCAAGCGGCATGTTCGTAAGAAGGGTCATGACAAGATGAATGGCAGCGAGCGCATATGAGACAAACGCAGCAAAGCCGGTAAGGCCGAGAATGCTTGGCGCCATGGCAAAAATTGCGACAGTCAAATAGTCGAGTATTCCATGCGCCGTATCGGAAATGACCTTCATGTTTTCTCCTCCCTTTGACGAACTGTTTGAGCGCAGGGGTGCGCCTTGTAAGGGCTGCGTTTAACTGATCACTGCAAGCATTGCGGATCGCGCGCTCTTGATATCGGCATCGGACAGGCCGGACTTCGCCAGAACCAGCAAGCCCTGAACATTGGCGACAAGCTGCAGGGCAAGCTGATCGATCTCGCGCTTCGAACGTCTCACGCCGGCGCTCGAGGGCAAGGAGATCGCCTTCCTGAACAATGCCCTAAGAATCTCAACACCGATTTTCAATCTGGCGACTATCTCCTCATCGTTGGCGCCGAGTTCCAGCGCGGTATTTCCGATCAGACAGCCGCGCCAACCCGTCGCATTGGCCTCCGGGCTTTTCGCAACGGCAAGGATTCCGTCGATCAGCAATGCGGCAGCGGCCCGGGGATCTCTTACATCCGAGATCAAGCCTTCGAGATGAGCGCGCACCGTCTCGAAATACAAATCGAGGATTTGCAGAAACACCTCCCGTTTGGAGCCGAACGCGTTGTAAAAACTGGCGCGTCCGACACCCATCGAACCGAGCAATTCAGGCATGTTGGTCGCTTCGAAGCCCTGCTGCCAGAATGTCTTCAGCGCTTCCTGCAGAACATCGCCGGGATCAAACTCTTTGCTTCTCATGCCGCTTACTAGACCATTTGGTCTAATTTGGCAAGAAGAGTTCGCAGGCATGTCCTGCGCGGCTCAAGGGTGCGCGGGTCACCCGCTGCGGAATC
>JBATYU010000074.1:0-6968 GCA_049674245.1 Bradyrhizobium sp.
CTTGGCCGTCTTGGTCGGCGGCACCGGCCTCTATTTCAAGGCTCTCACGCGAGGCCTGTCCGCCGTTCCGCCGATCCCGCCCGAGATCCGCGAAGGCGTGCGCGCAAGGCTGGAGCGCGACGGCGTCGAGGCGTTGCACGCACAATTGGCGCGGCGCGATCCGGCGTCCGCGCAACGCCTGAAGCCGCGCGACCGCACCCGCATCACCCGTGCGCTGGAAGTGGTTGAAGCGACCGGGCGCTCGCTGATCGACTGGCACCGCCAAGGCCTGCCGCCGTTGCTGCCACCGGGCACCTTCCGCGCGCTGTTTCTCGCGCCCGATCGCGAAGCGCTCTACGCGCGGATCGACGCGCGCTTCGGTGCCATGTTGGAGGTCGGCGCGCTGGAGGAGGTGGCTCACCTGGCAGCGCGAAAACTCGATTCCTTGCTGCCGGCGATGAAGGCCCACGGCGTGCCGGCGCTGATCCGGCATGTCCGGGGCGAGCTCGCGCTGGCAGAAGCCGCCACGATCGGCCGTGCCGACACCCGCCACTATGCCAAACGGCAGTTCACCTGGTTCCGGCATCAACTGCCGGAGTTTGAGTGGATACGGCCGGAGGCGGCGGGCGAATGGCTCCACGATGTCATTCCGGGTTCGCGCTATCGCGCGCCCCGGAATGACGGCGGTTTGACGCGCGCATAGCTGGAAACAGCAAATTCACACTCGCCGAACCGTCGGAACCCCGCTAATCTGCGTCAAATTACGCGAGGCGTGGCCTTGCCTTGACATTCGGGCAATCGCGGCTATGTTCGCGCAACCTTTGGGAAGTATGAGCTGCCAGATGCGTAATATTATTACCAAACTTCTCCTTATCGTCGTCGTACCCAGGTGCACCGCCGGGGGTGGCTGAGGTCATCCAAATTCAGGCGGTGTGCATGGGGCCCTTCGAGGCCCTTTTTTATTTCCCAAAAAGACCCACCGGCAACAGCGCATCCGGAGCAAGCCATGAGCGAGACAAGCCACGATCCGAACCAGATGACCGGCGCCGCCATGATCGTGCGGGCGCTGATCGATCATGGCGTCCAGCATATGTTCGGCTACCCCGGCGGCGCGGTGCTTCCGATCTATGACGAGATTTTTCAGCAAGAAGCGGTCGAGCACATCCTGGTGCGCCACGAGCAGGGCGCCGGCCACGCCGCCGAGGGCTATGCACGCTCCACCGGCAAGCCGGGCGTGGTGCTGGTGACCTCGGGGCCCGGCGCCACCAACATGGTGACGCCGCTGACCGATGCGCTGATGGATTCGATTCCGCTGGTGTGCATCACCGGGCAGGTGCCGACGCATCTGATCGGCAACGACGCGTTCCAGGACTGCGACACCGTCGGCATCACCCGGCCCTGCACCAAGCACAACTGGCTGGTGCGCGATGTCAACGATCTCGCAAAAGTGCTGCACGAGGCGTTCTATGTCGCAACCACCGGCCGTCCCGGGCCGGTCGTGGTTGACGTCCCGAAGGACGTGCAGTTCGCGGTCGGCACCTATCACCCGCCGCGCAAATCCGACGTCCACATTTCCTACGCGCCGCGCGTCAAGGGCGACGCGGCCCAGATCCGCAAGGCCGTGGCGCTGCTGGCTGCCGCCAGGCGGCCGGTGATTTATTCGGGCGGCGGCGTCATCAACTCCGGACTCGGAGCCTCAAAGCTGCTGCGCGAGCTGGTCGAGTTCACCGGCTTTCCGATCACTTCGACCCTGATGGGCCTCGGCGCCTATCCGGCATCGGGCAAGAACTGGCTCGGCATGCTCGGCATGCACGGCACTTACGAAGCCAACATGGCGATGCATGATTGCGACGTCATGCTGTGCGTCGGGGCGCGCTTCGACGACCGCATCACCGGGCGCACCGACGCATTTTCACCGGGCTCGAAGAAGATCCACATCGACATCGATCCGTCCTCGATCAACAAGAACATCCGCGTCGATGTGCCGATCATCGGCGATGCCGGCAATGTGCTGGGCGATCTGTTGCAGGCGTTCAAGGCGGAAGCGAAAAGACCCGACATCAAGGCGTGGTGGCAGGAGATCGCCAAATGGCGCGGGCGCAATTCGCTGTTCTACCGGAAGAACAACGATATCATCCTGCCGCAATATGCGATCCAGCGCCTGTTCGAGTTAACGCGCGGCCGCGACACCTACATCACGACCGAAGTCGGCCAGCACCAGATGTGGGCGGCGCAGTTCTTCGGCTTTGAGGAACCGCATCGCTGGATGACCTCGGGCGGCCTCGGCACCATGGGTTACGGCCTGCCGGCGGCGCTCGGTGTGCAGGTCGCCCATCGCGACAGCCTCGTGATCGACATCGCCGGCGACGCCTCGGTGCAGATGACGATGCAGGAGATGTCGACGGCGGTTCAGCATGAACTGCCGATCAAGATCTTCATCCTGAACAACCAGTATATGGGCATGGTGCGGCAGTGGCAGCAGCTGCTGCACGGCAACCGGCTGTCGCATTCCTATTCCGAGGCGCTACCGGATTTCGTCAAGCTTGCGGACGCCTATGGCTGCGTCGGCATCCAGGCGATCAAGCCGGCCGATCTCGACGGCGCGATCAAGGAAATGATCAACGTCAAGCGTCCGGTGCTGTTCGATTGCCGGGTGGCGGCGCTGGAAAATTGTTTCCCGATGATCCCCTCCGGCAAGGCGCACAACGAAATGCTGCTGCCGGAGCAAGCGACCGGGGAGGCGACGGCTTCCGCCTTCGCCGGCGGCAAGGCGCTGGTTTGATGGAGCGAACCGATGTTTGACTTCGAGCAATTGGAGCGTGCGCAGGAGGTGGTGGGTCGCGCGATGCCGCCGACGCCTGCGCATGCGTGGCCGCTGTTGGCGCAACGGCTTGGTGCTGGGATCGTCGTCAAGCACGAGAACCATACGCCGACCGGCGCCTTCAAGGTGCGTGGCGGGCTTGTCTATGTCGATGCCTTGAAGCGCGAGCGGCCAAACACCATTGGGCTGATCTCGGCGACCCGCGGCAATCACGGCCAGAGCCTGGCTTTCGCGGCGGGCCGCTACGGCGTGCCGGTGACGATCTATGTGCCATCAGGCAATTCGGTCGAGAAGAATCGCGCGATGCTGGCGTTCGGTGCCAACCTGGTCGAGCATGGAGAAGATTTTCAGTCCGCCGCCGAGGAGGCCGGGCGCCGCGCCAAAGTTGATGGGCTTGAATTCGTGCCGTCCTTCCATCGCGATATTGTGACGGGGGTCGCAACCTTCGCGCTCGAACTGCTGCGCAAGGCGCCGGACCTCGATGTGCTCTATGTCCCGATCGGACAGGGATCGGGCATCTGCGGCTGCATCCTGGTGCGCGATCTGCTCGGACTGAGCACGGAAATCGTCGGCGTGCAGTCGACCGAAGCGCCGTGCTATGCGCTGTCATTCGCCGCCGGCACCGTGGTGAAGACCAACAGCAGCAATACGCTTGCCGATGGCCTGGCGACGCGCAGTCCCGATTCCGACGCGCTAGAAATCATCCGCAAGGGAGCTTCCCGCATCGTGCAGGTCAGCGACGATGAGATCGCTTCCGCGATGCGGGCCTATTGGACCGACACCCATAACCTTGCCGAAGGCGCCGGCGCCGCGGCGCTTGCCGCGGCCTTGCAGGAGAAGAAGAAGCTGCAGGGCAGGCGCGTCGGGCTGATCTTGAGCGGCGGCAATATCGATTTCGATCTGTTCCGGAAATGGGTGATGGCGGGACCACCCGCCATCCTCGAAGAGAATATGCCTGTGTGAATGTTGAGAAAGAGGTCGTCATGGCCGGGCATAGACGTCCGAAGGACGGCGTCGCTTCCGCTAGCCTATGCCCGGCCATCCCCGTCTTCCTTCTCGTGGAGACTTTAGACGTGGATGCCCGGCACAAGGCTGGGCATGACGACCGAGAGATGAACAGGGACCTAAAATGACCCAGCCCGCATCCGCCTATTTCCTCGAAGAGCGCAACGATCCGACCGAGTCGCACACGTTGTCGGTCCTGGTGCAGAACGAGCCGGGCGTGCTCGCGCGCGTGATCGGTCTGTTTTCGGGCCGCGGCTACAACATCGAAAGTCTCACCGTCTCCGAGACCGAGAGCCAGAAACACCTCTCCCGCATCACCATCGTCACCACAGGCACGCCGATGGTCATCGAGCAAATAAAACACCAGCTCGACCGCATGGTGCCGGTCTATCGCGTGGTCGACATGACGTTGTCCGGCCGCTCGATCGAGCGCGAGCTGGCGATGGTCAAGGTGCGCGGCGGCGGCGACAATCGCGTCGAGGCGCTCAGGCTTGCAGATGCCTTCCGCGCCCGCGTCATCGACGCCACCACCGAGAGTTTTGTGTTCGAGATCACGGGTAACACCGCCAAGATCAACCAGTTTATCGACCTGATGCGTCCGCTCGGCCTGCTCGAGGTCTCGCGCACCGGCGTCGCCGCGATCGGGCGCGGGCCTGAGGGGATGTGAAATATGCTGGCGCGTGACTGGTACTATAATGAGCGGGGGCGGATGGGGCTCGATTCCGCCGTCGCCTCGCTCTACGACCGCCACGACGACAGCGATCTTCGGGCCCGCGCCGCGCTGACCATGCTGGGTGTCAAGCCGGGATGGCGGATGGCCGACATCGGCTGCGGCAATGGCGTGCTGGCCTGCGAGGCCGCGCTGATGGGCGCCGAGGTCGATGCGATCGACATTTCGCCGGCAATGCTGGCGCTGGCCGAAGTCTACGCGCGTGACCGGAAAGCGCCGATCCGCACCCAGTCGGCAGGGCTGCTCAGCTTCGCCTACCAGCCCAATTCGTACGATCTCATCGTCAGCGAGTTCACGCTGCATCATCTGCCGGATTTCTGGAAGGCGGTAGCGCTGTCGCGCATCTATGGCGCGCTCAAGCCAGGCGCCAATTTCTACCTGCGCGATATCGTGTTCGTCAGCATGCCCGACGGAAGCGAGCGCGACGTCGAGCAATGGGCGGAATTCAACATCAAGAACCACGGCTTTGAGCGCGACAGCGTCGTCACCCATATGCGCGACGAATATTCCACGTTCGGCTGGGTGATCGAGCGCATGTTGACCGAGGCCGGCTTCACGCTGGTGTCGGCGGACTATCACGCGCCGCTGCACGGCACGTATCTTTTGCGCAAACCGAAATCCGGCGAGCAGGGCTAACAAGAAGAGCAAGAACAATGAAGCCGGCCGACGTTTGCATCGCCGTCATGGTCGCGGTGATCTGGGGGCTTGCGTTCGTCGCAAGCCGGATCGCGCTCGATGAATTCTCGCCTGAATTGATGACCACGCTGCGCTTTGCGATCGCGGCGGCACCGTGTCTGTTCGTCCGCAGACCCAAGGTGTCATGGCCGCTTCTGATCGCGATCAGCTTCACGCTGTTTCTCGGCCAGTTCCTGGCGCAAGCCTTTGCCATCGCGCACGGCGTGCCGGTCGGCCTTTCCAGCGTCATCGTGCAGAGCCAGGCGCTGTTCACGATCGCCTTCGCCGCACTCGCGTTCCGCGAATTGCCGACGCCGATGCAGACCGTCGGCATCGCCATCGCCACCATAGGACTTCTGATGATCTGCGGCACGGTCGGCTACGATTTCAGCGTCGGGGCGTTTGCGATCATCATGATCTGCCCGGTCAGCTTCGCGATCGGCAATCTGTTGCTGCGGCGTGCCAACGGCGTGCGCATGTTCGACCTGTTCGCGTGGTTGTGCCTGGTCGCGGCGATACCGCTGTTCGCGCTCACGCTCGTCACCAATGGGCCGCAGCCGACATGGCATGCGCTCGCGCATATGTCGCTGACCGGGCTTGTTTGCATGCTCGTGCTCGGCGCTATCTCCACCTCGATCGCCTATTGGCTCTGGGGTCGCCTGCTGCGGGATTACCCGGCCGCGCAGGTGGTGCCGTTCGCGCTGCTCGTGCCGTTCGTAGGCTCAGCGGCGTCGAGCGTCGTGTTCGGCGAAACCTTCGGGCCGTTGCGGCTCGCCGGAATGGTCACCGTCATCGGCGGCATCGCCGTGATGTTGCTGGCCAGGCGGCCGAGCGCTTTGCCGAAAATCGCGTGAGGCTGCCATGTCACACTCGCTTCTGATCGCCTTCGTCATGTTCGCCACCGTGATGTTCATCACCCCGGGGCCAAACAACATCATGCTGCTGTCGTCGGGACTGACCTACGGCTTCCGCCCGACGCTGCCGCATATTGCAGGCATCACCATCGGCTTCGCCTTCATGATCGGCACCGTCGGCCTCGGTCTCGGTACCATCTTCATCGCCTATCCGATCCTGCGCACGATCCTGAAATGGGGCGGGGTCGCCTATCTGGTTTATCTGGCCGCCGCGATTGCGATGGCCGATCCGGTCAAGCCGGACGAGGGCGGCCGCCGCAAGGGGCCGATGACGTTCTGGGGTGCGGCCGTGTTCCAGTGGATCAATGCCAAGGGTTGGGCGATCGTGATCGGCACCATCACCACCTATGCTGCGATCGCCTCGTTTCCATGGAACATCGCGCTCCAGGTCTCACTCAACCTGATCCTGGGGGCGGTGTCGTGCACCGCCTGGGCGCTGTTCGGAAGCGCGCTGCGGCCGCTGCTCTCGTCCCGAACGGCGGTACGAACCTTCAACATCATCATGGCGGTCCTGCTGCTCGTCTCCCTGATTCCGGTCTTCATGGAAGCATGATGCCGCACCGCGCCATGCACAAACAGGTTTCCCCTCAAGTGAAAAATGGACTAGACAACGGGCCGGAAATCACCCGGCAAACCTTCAGAACACACGACGATCCGGGCGCTCCGCCCGGCCAGCGAAAAAAGGAACGACCATGCGTGTTTATTACGATCGCGACGCCGACCTGAACCTGATCAAGGGCAAGAAGGTCGTCATCGTCGGCTATGGCAGCCAGGGCCACGCCCATGCGCTGAACCTGAAGGATTCCGGCGTCAAGGACGTCGCCATCGCGCTGCGCAAGGGATC
>JBATYU010000075.1:0-21418 GCA_049674245.1 Bradyrhizobium sp.
TGCCCGGCTGGTGCCTCGGCGGCGGGCTTGAGGTTGCGGCCGCCTGCGATTTCCGCATCGCGGCGCATGACGCCAAATTCGGCATGCCGGAGGTGCGGGTCGGCATCCCCTCCGTCATTCATGCAGCCCTGTTGCCGCGGCTGATCGGCTGGGGCCGGGCGCGCTGGCTGGTCATGACCGCGGAAAATATCGATGCGCCGACCGCGCTTTCGTGGGGGCTGGTCGATGTGGTCGCGCCCCAAGGCGGGCTCGATGCCGCGGTCGAACACACGGTGAAGGCGCTGCTCGAATGCGGACCCGAAGCGCTGCGCTCGCAAAAGGCGCTGCTGCGGCAATGGGAGGAATTGCCGCTGACGGAATCGGTGAACCTGAGCGTCGGCGTATTCGGGCGCTCGTTTTTGACCGACGAGCCGAAGCGGCTGATGCAGGGCTTTATCGACCGCAAGCGATAGCGCGTAGGCACCAATCGCCGTTCATGACGCTGAGGTCATGCGATCGCGCGCGATCAGGGGCTACCGGCGGCGCTTGGCTTCCGGCAACAGGATGCGCACGAATTGCTGCGACATTTTTTCCAGGTGCTGGGGATTCCGATAGGCGCGCTCCATTACCGCCAGTCCCCGCGTGAAGGTGACCACAAGCTCCGCGGCAGTGTCGGGATCGCAACTGAGCTTTCGCCGCACGGCCGGCGTCGAAAGCGCGTCCCGAATCACTGCGGTGTAATCTTCGAGCAGCCGCTTGACCCGGGCCTCGATCGCCTTGCCGGGAAGAGGCAATTCGATCGCCGTCTTGGTCGTCAGGCAGCCGCGCGACGGGGCGCCTTCGATCAAGTTGGCGATGACCGACTTGAACAAGGCCGTCAGCGCGACCGCGGGATCGGGGTTCGATAGTGTCTGCCTGGTAGAATCGAGAAGGTGGCTTGTATAGCGCTCGTAGGCGAGCAGGAACAGCCGCTCCTTGTCGCCATAGGCGTTGTAAAGGCTGCCGCGCTGAACCCCCGTGGCTTCCGCCACGTCGATCATCGATGTCGCAGCAAATCCGTTCTGCCAGAAGGTCTTCAGCGCGGCCTCCAGCAGTACGTCCTCGTCGAATTGTCGCGTGCCGACCATGGGGGTCAGATACTCCATTTTTGACAACGATGTCAATTTTATTATTGACAGCGATGTCAAATTTGACAAGTGTGTCAAGAATTCAGCATGCAAGGAAGGGAGACGATCGATGAGCTATCGATTCGAGGCCGGGCGTATCTATCGGATGCCGACGCATTTCGGACCGGCGCCCGGACCTCGCCAGGTGCCTGATGACGTCGTGGTCGACCCGAAGCGCAGTCCACGACGTCTCTCCGTCGCAGCAAGCTTCCTGACCGATCCCGTAATGCTGGAACAGCATCTGCCGGAAGGGTTCACCCTGGCCGGCGAAGCGGTGGTCACGGTCGTATTTCATCACATGACGGACATCGACTGGCTCGCGGGGCGTGGCTACACGATGATCTGGGTCAGCTGGCCGGCGACGTTCACAGGTAGCCGGGACCGAGCCACTGGCAAGTTTCTGGCCGTCGTCTGGGAGAATCTCGCTGATCCGATCATCACCGGGCGTGACGAGATCGGGCATCCCAAACTCTATGCCGAGATCGCGGAGCCACGTCGGTGGAACGGGGCCCAGATCTGTACGGCAGGCTGGATGGGATTCCGCTTTCTCGAGCTCGAGGTTTCGCAGTTGCATGACACAGATCCGGACCGGCAAGGCGCTGCTTCCGACGGAACCCTGATGCTGAAATACACGCCGCGCACGGGCGCTTGGGGCGAGACGGATTTATGCCAGGTTACGCTCACGCCGGCCGGCGATCCGGACAACCATATCGAGCAACACCAGACGGGCGCGGGCACGGTGCGCTTCCACAAGGCAAGCTGGTCGGACCTCCCGACCATGCATCATGTGGTGAACGCGCTCGCCGCGTTGCCTGTCATCGAAGCGCGCGGTGGCGCGGTCACGCTCTCGCGTGGTGGGAAGTCCTACCGCGACCAGCGCGTGCTCGTGTAGCGCCACCGGCGCTGACCGACATCGCGCTACTCGCTGTGGGTGCCGGCGGCTGGCTCCAATCACAATATCGTTCGGGAGAAGACATCATGCAGGATCGGAAAGGCGGCTGCTTATGCGGGGCGGTGCGTTACGTATTGAAGGGCGACCCGCGGGCCATCGCGATATGTCATTGCACGCACTGCCAGAGGCAAAGCGGAAGCTTATTCTCCTTCAACCTCGTTATCGGAGAAGCTGGCTATGAGCAGTCGGGCGAGACCATGGTCTATGTGGATAAGGGCGATAGCGGGCAACCCGTATATCGCCATTTCTGCGGGCGCTGCGGGTCTCCTGTCTTGGCGAAGACTGCATTGGCGCCTGGAAAGGTCGTGGTGAAGGCCGGCACTCTCGATAATATGGAGGGGTTACAGCCAAGAGCTGAGATATATACCGATCATGCGGTGAAATGGCTCGCACCGGTCGCAGGCGCTGCGCGTTTTGCGCAGAATCAATGACCGCGAGGATCGGTAGCGAATGCCGCGGCGGTCGTTGCATCAATCGCGCATGCGAAGCACAACAAATTGTCATGGAAGCCGGCGTTGCAATTTTTTCCGCGTATCATATGATGGGTGTCATCTGACTTCCGCCCCCGACATCCCCTAGGAGTTCCGCCATGGCCTCAAGCTCCGATCCCGTCGTCATCGTTTCCGCCGCCCGTACCCCGCTCGGCCGGTTCATGGGTGAGCTTACGCCCTTCAGTGCGCACAAGCTCGGTTCCCACGTGATCGGCGCCACGCTGGAACGGGCGAAACTCGCGCCCGAGAAGGTCGAGGAAGTATTCATGGGCAACGTGCTGCCGGCCGGACAGGGCCAGGCGCCGGCCCGCCAGGCCGCGCGCGGCGCAGGATTGCCGGATGCGACGGGTGCTACCACGATCAACAAGGTCTGCGGATCCGGCATGAAGGCGACCATGCTGGCGCACGACATCATCAACGCCGGCTCCGCCAACATCGTCGTATCCGGCGGCATGGAGAGCATGAGCAACGCGCCTTATCTTTTGGCGAAGGCGCGCGCCGGTTATCGCGCCGGCCATGACCGGATCATCGATCACATGATGATGGACGGACTGGAAGACGCCTATGAGGCCGGGCGCTCGATGGGCGATTTTGGCGAGGCTACCGCGGAGGCCTATCAATTCACCCGCAAGGACCAGGACGCCTACGCGATGGAGACACTGACGCGGGCGCGCAAGGCGGTCGAGGGCGGCGCGTTCAAGGCCGAAATCGTGCCGCTCACGGTGACCGAGAAGGCCGGCCCGCGCACCATCGGCAATGATGAGATTCCGTTAAAGGTCGATCCCGCCAAGATCCCGGGCCTCAAGCCGGCGTTCCGCGCCAATGGCACCATCACGCCGGCCGCCTCATCCGCCAATGCCGATGGCGCTGCGGCCCTGATCCTGACAAAACGATCGCTCGCCGATCGCGAGGGTTTTCCGATATTTGCCGAGATCAAGGGCCATGCGACCCACAGCCAGGAGCCGCAATGGTTCACCACCGCGCCGATCCCGGCGATTCGAAAACTGCTCGACAAGGTCGGCTGGAGCGTCGGTGACGTCGACCTGTTCGAGATCAACGAGGCCTTCGCGGTGGTGGCGATGGCGGCGCAGCGCGACCTCGGTATCCCCAGAGAGAAGCTGAACATCAATGGCGGCGCCTGCGCGCTCGGCCATCCGATCGGCGCGACCGGTGCACGGCTGATCGTGACCCTATTACATGCGCTCAAGGCGCAAAACCTCAAACGCGGCGTCGCCGCGCTCTGCATCGGCGGCGGTGAGGCCACCGCGATTGCGGTCGAACGCAGGGTTCAGTAAGGCGAATAGCGAATGGCGAGTAGCGAATGGGAAAACTCTATTCGCCATTCGCTACTCACTATTCGCGCCCTTAAGGCCTGATCGTCATATTGGTCGCGAGCCCGGGCGTGCGCAGGGGCTCGGCGAGGCGGGCGAACTCGCATAATAGCGACCGCGTCTTGCGCGGATCGATGATCTCCTCGACCCAGAATTTCTCGGCCGATCGGAACGGCGAGCGCAGCTTGTTGAGGCGATCCTCGATCTCTTTCAGTTTAGTCGCCGGATCTTCCGCCGCGTCGATATCGGCCCGGTAGGCCGCCTCGATACCGCCTTCCAGCGGCAGCGAGCCCCAATAGGCCGACGGCCACGCATAGCGGATCGAGAAACGATCCGCCGGTTGATGGACGACGCCGGCGACGCCGAAGGAATTGCGCACGATGATGGTGCACCAGGGCACGGTGGTCTGATTGACCGCGGCCATCGCGCGCACACCGTGGCGGATGGTCGCCGCCTTCTCGGCCTCGAGCCCGATCATGAAGCCGGGACAATCCATCAGATAGGCGATCGGAAGGTGGAAGGTTTCGGCGAAGTCGACCCAGCGCACCACCTTCTGGCAGGCTTCCGCCGTCCACGCCCCGCCGTAATGCATGGGGTCGCTGGCAAGAAGCAGCACCGCGCGGCCCTCAAGGCGCGCGAGGCCTGTGATCATCGGGCGGCCGAAATTGGCGTTCATCTCGAAGAACGAACCCTTGTCGACCACGGCCTCGATGATCGGCCGCATCTTGTAGACCTGGCGGCGGCTGCGCGGCACCGCCTTCATCAGCTGCTCCTCTGCGCGCTCCGGATCGTCGCTGCAAGAAAGCGTCGGCGGCAGCTCATAGACCGAGGACGGCAGGTAAGACAGGAAGCGCCGCGCGCATGCGAAGGCTTCTTCTTCCGTATCGACAGCATGATCGATGCCGCCGGCGCGGGTCTGGATCTCGGCGCCGCCGAGCTCCTGCTTACTAAGATCCTGCCCGAGACGCTTCACCACCGGTGGCCCGGCGACAAACATCGCCGAATCCTTGGTCATGACCGAATAATGCGTCGCGGCCAATCGCGCCGCGCCGAGACCCGCGACCGAGCCGAGGCCCAAGCCCACCACCGGCACACGCGCCATGTTCGAGGTCGTGTACAAGTACCTGCGCGTGCCGCCGATGCCGCCGGGCAGATTGGCCGCGCCCTTGGTTTCGATGGTCTTCACCGAACCGCCGCCGCCCGAGCCTTCGATGATGCGGATGATGGGCAGGCGGAAATCGTGCGCCATCTCTTCCGCCATCAGCGGCTTGGCCGAGATCGAGGCATCCGCCGAGCCGCCGCGCACGGTGAAATCGTCGCCGACCACGACCACGGTGCGGCCGTCGACCTTAGCCCGGCCGAACACGCAATTGGCCGGCGTCAGATGCTTGAGCTCGCCGTGCTCGTCATATTCGCCGATACCGGCAACCGCGCCGATCTCGTGAAAGCTGTTGGCATCGACCATGCGGTCGATGCGCTCGCGGACGGTGAGCCGGCCCTGGTCGCGCTGCCGCTTGACCTTGTCAACGCCTCCCATCTCGCGCGCGAACGCTTCGCGCCGAGCGAGGTCGTCGAGTTCCGGCTTCCAGTTCATTCGTCTCCTCCGTACCGATGATCTTCTTGTTGTTATGGGTCGCTGAGGGATGCGGCTTTCTTTCCAGGCGGTTGCTGAAGATGTCGCCGTCGGCGCCCTCGAGCAGGCCGGCGACCGCGACGCTCAATTGAAGCATCTGCGGTGCTACTTCCTTGTGCAGCCGTTTCTCGTCATACATCGCGGAAAGTAGCCCGATCGTGACCACGACGAAGGTCTGGTATTGCGGCGACCATAGCGGCACCGCGAGACCGTTGATATGCGGGCTCCACAGGCCGCAGGCGACGACATAGCCGCGTTCGCGCAGGAACTGGCGATTGGCCTCGATCCGCGGCTTCAAGGACTTGGCGGCCTCGGGAATCTCGCGCTCCATCTCGGCGATCAAGGCGTCGGCGACATTCGGATCGAGTGCTGCGGTATAGGCGTGACCCGCGGCGGTGCTCGCGATCGCGATACGGCTGCCGGTCGACTCATGCAATCCGAGCGCGTTGGGGGCGCGGGCATATTCGAGATAGACGAGATGGAAGCGATCCGGGATCACGAAGCCGACGGTGCCCGGCAATTGCTCGGCGACATCCTGCAGGCGCAGGCGGATCAGATTGCGAAGCTGCAACCCCTTCATCATCGAGGTGCTCATCGCCACCGCGCTCGGACCGATGCGGTATTTCTGGTCTCTCGGCAGATAGACGAGCTGGCCCATCCGGGTCAGCGTATGGGTCAGGCGCGACACCGTCGATCGCGGCAGCCCGCAACGATTGGAAATCTCCAGATTGCCGAGCCGCGCTTCATGACCCTCGAAGCAGCGCAACACATCGAACGCCCGCGACACCACCTGGATGACGTCGCCCTCGCCCGCCATATCGCCGGCGATCATTCCCTGCCTGCTCAGCCGTTCCGAGCGCCGCCCCATGCGATGGCTCCCATTCCGTTACACGGAATAAAATTCCACTTGCAGAACAAGCTACCTCAGGCACTCTGCGGCCACAACAAAAAGCCTAAGGGCGCCCGCCCTTCGTTAGTGGCGCGCATTCCGATGGTGATTGCGTGCCAGTGGCCGTCCCGGAGAGCGGAATGCCAGAGATCAGGGTTGTGACCGAGGTGGCCGGGCGGATCTGCGCGCTCCCGCTTCAAGCCGGTGCCAGCGTCGGTAACGGCGATGACATCGCCTTCGTCGAGGCCATGAAGATGGAGATCCCGGTCGCCGCGCCCGCCGCCGGCAGGCTGAAGTGTATTCTCGTCGAGCTCGACGACGTCGTCGGCGAGGGCCAGGCGGTCGCTATTCTCGAGACCTGAGCCGCCAAAACCGGCAGCACCATTTTGTGAGCCGGTTGCGCGCATCATCATTGCGCGGCAAAACTGCCGCCCATGAAATCGGCAGCTTCCGTGCCCGCGGCCTGGGCCAGCTCAAAACCGCCTTTGCTGCGGTTTCTCGATCGCTGTTATCGGGATTTTTCGCACGAGACCAGCGGCGCCGTTGCCGATTATATCCCCGAACTCGGCAAGGCCGATCCCGATCACTTCGGCATCGGCCTCGCCACGCTTGACGGCCACGTCTACGAGGTCGGCGACACCAAGATGCCCTTCACCATCCAGTCGATGTCAAAGCCCTTCGTGTTCGCGCTGGCGTTGGATACGTTGGGCGCGGGGCGCGTGGAAAGCGCGATCGGCGTCGAACCGTCCGGCGATCCCTTCAATTCGATCCGGCTCAACGCCGAAAACCATCCCTTCAATCCGATGGTCAACGCCGGCGCGATCGCCTGCTCCGGGCTGATCCATGAAGCCAAGGGCAATGACGCCTTCGAATATATCCGTCAGGCGCTCGGCCGCTTCGCCGGACGCGAACTCGGCGTCGATCAAGCCGTCTATGAATCCGAGAGCGCGACCGGCGACCGCAACCGGGCGATCGGCTATCTGCTGCGCACCAACGCCGTGATCAGAGGCAATGTTGCCGCGGTGCTGGACGTCTATTTCAGGCAGTGCGCGATCCTGGTGACGGCGCGCGATGCCGCCATCATGGCCGCCACGCTTGCCAATCGCGGCGTCAATCCCGTGACTGGCGAGCAGGTCGTGACGCCCTACGCCATCTCGCGCACGCTCTCGGTGATGACGTCTTCGGGCATGTACGATTATGCCGGCGAGTGGATTTATCGCGTCGGGATCCCGGCGAAAAGCGGCGTCGGCGGCGGCATTCTGGCGGCGCTGCCGGCGCGGCTGGGCCTC
Organism: Bradyrhizobium sp.; assembly: GCA_049674245.1. GTDB lineage: Bacteria > Pseudomonadota > Alphaproteobacteria > Rhizobiales > Xanthobacteraceae > Bradyrhizobium. Next base: position 7,731 of record JBATYU010000075.1, read on the forward strand.
GGCAGCTATTCGCCGCGGCTCGACAGGCACGGCAACAGCGTGCGCGGCATCAAGGTCTGCGAGGCGCTGTCGTCGCATTACGATCTGCACATGCTCAACCGGAGCGACGATGCGCGCAACAGCATCATCGCCGACTATACCATCGGCAAGAGCCCGTCGCGGCGCAGCCGCCGGCCGCATGAACAGAAAATTCTCGCCGCACATCATCAGGACGTCCGCGTCATCGAACTCGTCGGCACGCTGTCCTTTTCCAATGTCGACTATGTCTCGCGGAAGCTCGCCGCCAAGTCGCGTCCGCAATTCGTCATCTTCGACTTGCGCCGGGTCACCGCGGTGACCCGCGCGGGCGCCCGTCTGCTCGCGGAGGAATTCCGCGAGCTTGAGAGTTTTCATGTCACGGTGGTCCTGTCCGGCATCAAACGCTCTTCCGCGGGGTGGAAGATCGTCCACGAATGGACCGACGGCATCTCCAATCTGCGTGACTTCTATCTGCTCGATAGCGCGATCGAATGGGCCGAAGACCAGGTGGTCTATCGCCATGGTGGGTCGATCGACTTCCACGATACGATCGAACTTGAAGAGCAGCCGCTGTTGGCGGGACTGACGGCAGAAGATTTTTCCGCGCTCGCCTCGCTCGGCGCGATCAGGAACTATCGGGCGAACGAGAAGATCATCGCCGCCGGCGATCCCGCAACGTCGCTGTTTTTCCTGAGAAGCGGAGTGGTTCATGTCACGCTGCCCGACGGCGTCAGGCTTGCGACGCTGACCGCCGGGATGGCGTTCGGCGAAATGGCGCTATTGGAGCCGCATCGCTCGGCCGACGTGCTGGCAGACGCCGCCGTCAGCGCGGTCGAAATATCAATCGGCGATTTCGAGCGCTTCCGCGATCAGCACCCTAAGGCCGGCGAGCGGATCATGCGCAATCTCGCACAGCTCCTCGCCGATCGCCTCATCGTGGCCAATACCAAGGTCGACTTGCTCACGGCGACGTAGATCAGCGCGCCCGGCGTCAGCCCTCACGTGAAAAATTTGAGATTAAGGCTGCGCTCGATCAACCAGACCGAAGCAACCGCAACGATAGCGCACGAACCCGCGCCGAGGACTATTCGAGGATAGAGCCACCAGTGACGGCAGAAATACGCCAACGGCAAAATCGCGGAAACAATCACCAACTGCCCGGCTTCGACCCCGAGATTGAAGCTCACCAGGGCGACGGCAAGTGCGCCCGCGCGCAGGCCAAGCTCGGCAAGCACATTGGCGAAGCCCAGCCCGTGCACCAAACCGAAACCAAAGGCGACCACACGCGCAAAAAGATGGCAATGGTATGACACAACGAAATTGTGATCTTCGGCCAGCGTCATCCATCTTTTTCACCGAAGCCTTTTTCTGAAACTTTTCGGAAGCTCGCGCCGTACCGAGGCTGGGGAATAGCTGAGCTGCTCTCCTCAAATGGCGTCGGAAATCGAAATCCCGGCGGCCTTGTTCGTTCAAGCAGAGGACATTAGTCGTGATAAACAACACTCACAACTTGTCGAAAACCAACCATCGCTCGAAGCGATGGCAAGCGCATCGCCTCGCCCTCAAGCTCGGCGCGGTCTTCTTCGTCAGCATCGCCGCCATCGCGCCGGCCGGCGCCTCAAGCCACATGGACGCGCCGCTCATAACGCTCGACGCGGCCGCCAACACCACCGACGTCTATGCATTCCTCAGCCAGAATAGCTTTGGTCAAAAATATCTGACCACCGCTGTTGCGGTGTTTCCTTTCGAGGAGCCGGGGATTGGTCCGAATACTTTTCGCTTCGACGACCGTGTCGCTTATGACATTCATGTCTCGCTCGACAACGATATCGGCGAGGGCAAGGCCGACCTGACCTACCGCTTCCGCTTCAAGACGGTATTTGCGAATACCAACACGATCCTGTCGTTCCTCGGGCCTGTCGATCCGGCCGGCCCTGGCGTATTCCCCGCCAATCAGAACCTGCGCCAGACCTATACGGTTACGTTGATCGACAACCGTCACCCGGAGAGGTCCACCCTCCTTGGCACCGGCATGGTTCCGCCGAACAACGAGGGCCGCGTGACCAAGTTCTACAACCAGAACAATGATGGCGATCAATCGGCGAAGCCCGGCGTTGCCAGTACCAGCGATCTCGATCCCTATACGAGCGACACGATCTTCACACTCAAGAACAACCACGTGGCCTTTGCCGGGCAGCGCGACGACGGCTTTTATGGGGACATCCAATCCATCTTCGATCTGGAGTTCACCTTTGGGCGGGACCGCAACACCCCGACCAAGCCGTTCGACAGCCAAAGCGGTTTCAACGTCCACACCATCGTGCTGAACATCCCGCTCACGCAGCTCGAAGGCGCCAAGATCGCCGGCGTCTATGCGACGACCAGCCGTGGGGACCCGGGTCTTATCGATGACGATGATCGCGATGACCGACGCTTCAAACAGGTCGGCCGTCAGGGCAACCCTCTGTTCAACGAGGTCTTTGTCGCCGAAATCGACAAGGATCGCTACAGCGAGACCAAACCGACCGAGGACGCGGAGCGATTTGCCAAATACGCCGACAATCCGGAAGTGTCGCGCGCGCTCGGCATCACGCCGATCATCCCCGGTTTGCTGCACCAGATCTTCATTCCGGACCTGATCAAGGTTGATCTGACCACGCCACCGGCCCGCCTGGCTGGTACCCCAGGGTTCAGTCGCCTTGGCGTATTTGGCGGCGACGTCCTGAAGAGCCAGGTGCAGGATCCGTTCAAGAACGGGGGCTTTATCCCCGGCGGTTGGCCGAACGGCCGCCGCTTCGGCGACGATGTGGTGAACATTGGTTTGATTGCCGTGGGTGCTGCTGGTACGTCGGTAGCCAACGTTCCCCCGACCTTCAATGCCACGCGCGTTGATCACAACGACATAACCTACAATAGCGTCTTCCCTTATGCAGCGACGCCGCATAACGGACGCAACATCGCCCCGTCGACGCCGTCGCAATTTACGTCGCCGCCGTCACCCTAAATCGTCGAGCCTCCGGGGCGGACGAAAAGCCCGTCCCGGATTTTCCTGATGCGCGGGCCTCGTCCAAGGCAGCCTTCAGGCGCCTACGCTCACCCTTCCACCCTCCGAATAGAGCGGCGGCCAATGACCAATTTCATCATCGCCACGGTTGTTGCGATGCTCGTCGCATCAGCAGCTTCGGCGGCGCCCTATCGGCCAAGTGATGACGCGACTGTTCTCGTTACTGTCCCACATGCCGCGGTCTCGATGCAGGCCGCCTTCCGCAAATCGCAGATCGCGCTCGCGGCGAACCCCAACGACCTCGCCTTGGCGCTTGAGGTCGCGCGCGCCGCCATCCGCGATGGACGTGCCAGCGCCGACCCGCGCCGCTATGGCCAAGCGCAGGCTGCCCTCGCTCCATGGTGGTCGATCCCGGATGCGCCAATGAACGTACGCGTGCTGCGCGCCGTCATTCGGCAGAGCCTGCATGATTTCGCCGGCGCCGAAGCCGATCTTGACGCTATTCTTCGCCTGGATCCGAGAAACGGCCAGGCTCGCCTGACTCGCGCTTTCGTGCGCCAGACGGTTGGCGCTCTTGCCGACGCCAAGGATGATTGTCGCCGGCTCCCTCCATCGGTAGGCGCGACGGCGGCCGCCGTCTGCTGGCTTCGGGTGGAGGCGTTGACCGGCTCGGCCGGCACGGCATTGGAGCGACTTGACCAAGTAATCAAGATCAACAGCCAGGCCGAGCCGCTGGTGCGGCGCTGGGCGCAGGCCGTCGGTGCCGACATGGCCGCCATGCTCGGCCAAACCGAGGCGGCGGACCTTCGGTTCTCCGAAGCGACCACAGATGGCGGTGACATTCCGACTCTGGTCGCCTTCGCCGATCATCTTCTCGACACCGATAGGCCGGCGGAGGTTTTGACACTGCTGGCCGGTCGCAGCGAGGCCGACATCGTTTATCTGCGTCTGGCGATCGCGGGGAAGCGCCTCAACGACGCGCGGGCGCCGCACTGGGCTGCGCTGCTGGCTGACCGGTTTGCCGCGGCGAGGGCCAGCGGTGTCCAACTCCATCTGAGAGAGGAGGCTCGCTTCGAACTCGAAGTCCGGGGCGACGCGGCGACCGCGCTTGGATTGGCTCTTGCGAACTGGAGGATCCAGAAGGAGCCGAGCGACGCTCGTCTCGTCTTGCAGACGGCCCTGGCCGCCAACGATCCGGCAGCGGCAGCCGATGTCCTCGCCTTCATTGAAAAGACAGGCCTCGCCGATACGCGCATCAAGCCGCTGCAAGACAAGATCGTTGAGAAGCAATTGTGAATCGCTTCATAGCATTTTCCCTATCGGCGGCCATAATCTTCTCAGGCGCGCTTTTTTCCGCAACTTGCGTCGAGGCGCATACCCAAAGCTACGGGTTTTTGCGGGCAACCGTGCATGATGGTCACGTCTCGGGTCAGCTCGAACTCGCAGTACGTGATCTCGATCTGGCCTACGCCCTCGACGCCGACGGCGATGGTAATGTTACCTGGGGGGAATTGCGCAAACGAGAGTCTGAACTCTCATCTCTGGTCCTCCATAAGATTTCGATCGGGCTCGCCGAAGCGCCTTGCGATCTCGTCCCTGGCGCCATCGCAATCGATAGCCGTGGCGGCGAAAACTACGCGATCTTTCCATTCACGGGCGCCTGCGTGGTGCTCGGCAGCCAGGTTCGCGTCGGATACGACCTTATGTTCGGCTCGGACGCGCAACATCGCGGGCTTGTCGACGTTAGCAATGGCGACATTGGACGTTCGACGGTGATGACCCCCGAAACACGGGTCGCGGTTCTTGATCTGGAATCCGACAATCGTCTCGACGTTATTCGCTCGTTCATATCGCACGGTGCGCATCATATCTGGAACGGCTACGACCACATGTTGTTCCTGGTCACGCTCCTGCTTTCGGCGGTGGTGATGAGATCAGGCAACGTGTGGCGGCCGGTTGAGACTCTCGGCGGCGCCGTGTGGGCGACGACGCGCGTCGTCACCGCCTTCACCCTTGCCCATTCGATCACTTTGTCGGCCGCCGCACTCGGCATCGTGGAATTGCCGTCGCGCCTCGCCGAAAGCATCATCGCCAGTTCGGTCGCGGTCGCGGCGATCAACAACCTCTTCCCCGTCGTATCTCGACGGGTGTGGATCGCGGCGTTTGTGTTCGGGCTGATGCACGGCTTCGGCTTCGCCAGCGTTCTGACCGATCTCGGATTGCCGCCGGCCAGAAAGCTTGTCGCGCTTTTTGCTTTCAACGTCGGCGTAGAACTAGGCCAACTCGCGGTCGTCGCCGGCCTGTTGCCGGTTTTGTTTCTGATACGACGCAGCGCCGCCTACACACAGGTCGCTTTGCCGACGGGTTCAACGGTCATTATGGTCATCGGCTTCATGTGGTTCCTTCAACGAGCGACTGGGATGAATATCATTCCCGGTTGAAGCGCCGCGATTTGAGTTAGTGCATCGCGTTCGAGATCAATTCGCGGAGAAAGATACTTGAGGCGGTAACGGGGTTTCAAGCATGCAAAGAATTTTCCGGGCGCAAGCATGCCGCATCCCACGAAGCCTCAATCACATTTCCGTTGGTGTGGCGTGACTTCGTGATTTGGTTGCCGGTAGGCGGACGACCGCTGGCTCCGCAGCCACTCCCGTGAATGACGAGCCGGGTCGAGACAACTAAAAGGCGCCGGCAAGCGTCAGCCGAATCGCCAAAGGCTCAACTGGGTGCAGAACAAAATCCATGACGCCATTCCGGCAGACAGCGGTCGGGGCAACCTGCACGGGGAAGCACAAATTATACAAGCTATCGGATTTGATCAGTGATCCGTATGCATAGGTAATCTGGTTGGCCTTGGTGTTGAGGAGATTGAGCACGTCGAGCTGGATGCGCCAGCCGTTGTCGTAGCGGTAGCCGATACGTCCGTTGAAAATACTGGTGGCGGGAGGGCGGAATGCATTGTCTTCGGTGAGGGGGCTTGAGGCGAGATAACGCCAGCGCAACGTTCCGAACGGACCGCTCTTTTCGCCGAGCGTGATCCCGGCTGAAGCCACCATGGCGGGCGCGTTGGGAATGTAATTGCCCGGCGCGTTGCCGATCTGCGCCTGCGGAAATCCCGCAAGCGAAGCGTAAAGTGCGGCCTGTGCGCTGTCGAAGCCGATAAATCGGGCGTGCGTCATAGCCAGATCGGCATCGAGCTCGATCCAGGATCTGGGGCGGTAGCGGTTGGTCCACTCCACACCGTAGCGCCGGCTCGGCCGGCTCGCCGAGGTGTCGCCGGCGTCGCCGTTGAAGACAAGCTCGGAATCCTGATCGAGCATGAAAATGCTGAGCGACGAATCAAGTCCTGGAATGACCTTGGTCCGGACACCGGTCTCCGCGCCCTTGGTGCGGACCAGCAATGGCGAAGCGGACAGCTTCACGCCGGGATCGCTGGGTTCTCCGGTGATGGTGGTGCCGCGGACGTCGTTGCTGTGCATTCCTTCACCTGCGCCGAAGAACAGCTCGGTCTTGTTGAATGGGCCCAGGACAGCGGTGAATTTCGGACTGCCGATCCCCGCACTGACGTGGCCGGAATTGTTGGCATCGAAAATGGAATTGACGCGGGCCTCATAGAAATCGCCGCGCCAGCCGACCGTCGTTTTCAGCCAGTTCGTCCAGTTGACCGTGTTCTGGGCATAGATGCCGACACTGCCCTCGCCGACCTTGTCGCTGCGCACATTGGAGAGAAAGCTGCGCTGAAACGTGTCGGTCAGCGCCAGATCGATGTCGTCGTAGCGGGTCTGAATCCCGAACGTGGTTTGCATCGGCCGGTCGGCGAAAGCTCCGGTCAGGGTGCGCGAGGCGTTGGCTCCGGCCATCACGCGGTCGTCGCGCTGGTGGAATTGATCGCCGAGCGTCGGATCAGTCAGGAAGTAGGTGAAGTTATTGAACAGATCGAGCTGACTTTTGACGATGAAGGCGTTGGCCTTCCACGATCCGGCATCATCGCTTTGCGCGACGCGCGCCGAAAGCGCAAAGCGATTGGTATTGCCGCCGTCGGTCGGGTCTTCCGAGCCATAGAGCCCGATTTGGCCCGAAGCGATCGCGCGCTGCGGCACCTGATCGGTCGCGTTGTATTTGTTCGAATACGCCATGCCGGTGACGGAGAAGCCGTCCAGCGCCGTCCCCTCCGTGTAGCGAACCAGGCCGTTAAGCTTGCGCGTTTCGTCGGGATTGACCCACGGCCCATTATATGTGCCGGCCTCGCCGGCAATCAGCACCGTGCCGTCGCCGGTCTTGGCGGAGCTCTCCCCAAATATTCTTCTGTAGCCGAAACTACCGGCGGTGATTTCGGCGACGGCCTTGGGCACGCTGTCGATCAGCCCAATGTGAAGATTGCCGACCGAACTAAAATCGCCTTCATCGGCGAAATAGGGGCCTTTGCGAATATCGATTGAATTGATGGTTTCCGGCATCAGCCAGTTAAGGTCCGCATAGCCCTGACCGTGCGCGTGGGTGCGCATGTTGACCGGTACGTCATCAACCGAGATCGCCAAGTCAGTGCCGTGATCGAGGTTGTAGCCTCGCAGAAAATACTGGTTGGCTTTGCCCTCGCCGCTGTGCTGCGTGACGATCAGCCCCGGTACCGCTTCCAGGACCTCGCCCGGACGAGCTACCGGGCGCGCATTGAGGTCTTCGCCGCTGACGGTCAACTGGCTTGCCATGTTAGGGGTGCCAGCAGGTCCCGAACCGACATTTGGGGCGCCCGATGAAAAAACCGCGGGCGGCGCCGCGGGAGCTGCGGCCGTGCTCAAGGCCACGGACCGCGGCGTGCGTGCGTCACGTGTCGGCGATTGACGCGGCTTCGACAATCGCCGCGGAGATCGCACGGTGATGGTCGGCAGCACGTTAGGCTTCTCGGCAGGGCGCACGGCTTGCGCCTCAGCCGGGCCGACATGGGTTGGCGTCTGAGCCGTTGCCACGCACGGAAGCACAGGCAGAGCCAACGCACCCGATGCCAATAGCCTCAACCATTTTGACACGGGGCCCCCCCACGCAGGCTTCGGCGCGGGCGCGTGGGAACAGTTTCACAAACTCACTCCCGTGAATGCGCCGAAAGTGTTGCATCCAACCGTTGAGATACGTTGAGGCGGTAGTGGCGTTTCAAGTATGCAAAAAAATTCCCGGGCGCAGCACGCGGCACCTCACGAGAGCTCGGTCCCTCGGCAACCCGCGGTCGATCGCTCAAACCACTTCCGTCACCGGCTGCAGGTCGATCGCAAAGGTTTCCAGGAATTTCGACGTCATGATGTAGAAGCCGACCGAAAGCTGCAATTCGATCAGCGCGCCCGGCGTCAATCTGGTCTTGATCGCGTCGAAGGTCGCGTCGGTCGGATGCCGCAGCTTGACGATCTCGTCGGTGAAGGCGAGCGCCGCACGCTGCAATTCGTCAAAGCAGGTGGCGGACTGCCAATTGTCGAGCGCGGCGTTCTGCTCATCGGTGACGCCGACGCCCTTGCCGATGCGCTTGTGCGCCGTGACCTCATAGGGCGCTTCGCACAGAATTCCGGTGCGCGTGATCGCGAGCTCACGCACCACGGGATCGAGCTCGCCCTCGTGGCGGATGGCGCGGCCGAGCCGGCAATATTGCTCGAGGTAGCGCGGCGAGTGCGCCATCATGCGAAAAATGTTGGCGTTGCGATTCTTGTCGAGGATTTCGCGGGTGCGATCGCTTGATCTCGCAGGATCGCTATAGTCGATGCGGGCCATTTTTCACCTTGGGTTTTCCGAGACTTATCGTTGATTTTTGGTTTGGCGCTGGCGCCAAAACAGTATCCGGCGGCCGACGCAGGAGCAACATAAGTGAGTCAAATTGCCGCCGCATTACTGTTCGACTCTGGCGCAGTCGATATTCGCTGAGTGGGGAATTGTTGAGTAGCGAATACTCGTCGCGGGGTGTTCCGAGTACAAAACTAATCGCGTCATCGAGCCTCCCCGGGCAATGATGGCTCGTGCCCAGGTCTAGGGAGACAGAGATGAAGGTAGCCACCAAAAGGGCGGCCTCGGAAGCACTTGCGCAGATGCTGGCGGTGACGGCAATGCTCGTCATCGCCAGTGTTGTGCTGTATTGGCGGTAACTTCGGCGAAGCGAAGCAATCCAGAAACAACGAAAGACAAGAACTGGATTGCTTCGTCGCTCCCGCTCCTCGCAATGACGGTTTAATCCCTTTTCGCTCTTTCAAAATTTTTCGCTCTTTCAAAATAAGGAACCAGCCCGCCGGCGAACTGTATAAAGCGCGCGGTGACCTTTTCGCCGATGGCAAGATTGTTGTCGCCATGGGCCATCATGCGAAAACCCTCTGATGTGTCGACGAGCAGGATGTTGTAGGGCACATGCGCGCGGGTTTCGGGCGTCGCGGCACGGCACACCAGCGAGGTCGCATACACCCTCCCCTCGCCGCTCGCGCGCTTCTCCACCAGGTCCGATCCACCGCAGGCCGCGCAAAAACCGCGGCGGAAGTATTGCACGTTCGCGCAAGTCCCGCAGGATTGATAGAAGATAGCTTCATGGCCCGTGGTCCAGTCGGCGCGCGCGTTGCTCATCGCACCCGCTCCAGGAACATGCTGACATGCGACGACAAGACGCCGCCATCGCCGTGCAGCAACGCGATCGAGGCGTCGCGCACCTGACGCTTTCCGGCGCGTTCCGTCATCTGCAAATGCGTCTCCACCAAATGCGCCATCGCGCCGCCGACGCCGCAATGGCCGTAACTCAACAGACCGCCATGGGTGTTGAGCGGCACCTCGCCGTCGCGGCCGAAATAGCCGGATCGCACCCGCGCCGCCGCCTCGCCACGCCTGGCGAGGCCGAGATCCTCCAGCAGCATCACAAGCGTAATGGTAAAACTGTCGTAGACCGCGGCGTAGCGCACGTCGGAGATCGCGACGCCGGAGGCCGCCCTTGCCTTTGATATCGCAATCTCGGCGCCGAGTTCGCTTAAACGCGGTGCTGCCGTGACATGCTGATGGGTGTGGGCCTGCGCGCAACCGCGCACGCGCACGCCGGTCCCGCCGGTTCGATCGCGGCTGACGACAAACGCCGCGCCGCCGTCGGAGACCGGGCAGCAATCCAATAGTTTCAGCGGCAGCGCGACCGGTTTCGACGTCATCACGTCAGCGACCGTGATCGGCTCGCGAAATTGCGCGCCGGGATGGGTCAAGGCGTGAGACCGCATCAGCACCGCGAATTCGGCGAGGTCTTCTTGCGTCACGCCATATTCGTGCATGTAGCGCGAGGCGACGAGGCCGTAATAGGCAGGTATCGTCGGCCCGAGCGGCACCTCGTAGTCGGGATGGCCCACCTGCGCCAGCGCCTGGATCGAGGCATCGCGGCTCTGTCCGGTGAGCCGGTTTTCACCGCCGACCACCAGCACATGCTTGACGACCCCTGCGTCGGCCAGATGATGCGCCAGCATGGTCATGGCGAGGCCCGTAGCGCCGCCGACCTGCACCGCGTGGGCGTAAGCCGGGCGAATGCCAAAATGCTCGGCGAATACGGTCGCGAGCATGATGTGCGGCGAGACCGTCGAGTAACCGCAGAGGATGCCGTCGATGTTGGCGCGCGCAAGGCCAGCGTCCGCGATCGCGAGCTCTGCGGCCATGCTCATGAGATCGAGCGAGGTTAGCCCCTCATGCTTGCCGTAGGACGTAAGGCCAACGCCGGTGATGTAGCTCATGGTATTACCTCCCCTTGAAAAGGGGAGGTCGATTTGTGCTTCAGCACAAATCGGGTGGGGATCTTGTCTCCACGTCCGCCGTCGCTTGTGGCTGACCCCCACCCCAGCCCTCCCCTTTGCAGGGGGAGGGAGAACTGAAAGCCTGCGTCCCTAACGATCACTTTACCCATCCATCATCATCAATACGACTTCGGCATGCCGAGCACCTTCTCGGCGATGAAGCTCAGGATGAGCTCGCGGCTGACCGGGGCGATGCGCGGGATCAGGGATTCACGCAGATAACGCTCGACATGAAACTCCTTGGCGTAGCCGAAACCGCCATGGGTCATGACCGCCTGCTCGCAGGCGTGAAAACCGGCTTCGGCCGCGAGATACTTTGCGGCATTGGCCGCGGGCCCGCAGGGCAAGCCCATGTCGTATTGCCAGGCCGCCTGCAGCGTCATCAGCCAGGCGGCCTCGAGCTCCATCCAGTTCTTGGCCAGCGGATGCTGGATCGCCTGGTTCTTGCCGATCGGCCGATTGAACACGATGCGGCCCTTGGCGTATTCGGCGGCGCGCGACAGCGCGACCTGGCCGAGCCCTACCGCCTCGGCGGCAATCAAGATGCGTTCCGGATTCATGCCGTGCAGGATGTATTCGAAACCGCGGCCTTCCTCGCCAACGCGATCCGTAACCGGAATCTCGAAATTCTCGAAGAACAGTTCATTGGAGTCGACGGCCTTGCGGCCCATCTTCTCGATCTCGTGGACGGCAACGCGGCGGCGATCGAAATCGGTGTAGAACAGGCTCAAGCCGTGGGTCGGGCTCTTCACTTCTTCCAGCGGCGTGGTGCGCGCCAGCAACAGGATCTTCTCGGCGACCTGTGCGGTAGAGATCCAGACTTTTTGGCCGTTGACGACATATTTGTCGCCCGATCGCACCGCGCGGGTTTTCAGCTGCGTGGTGTTCAGCCCCGTATTGGGTTCGGTGACCGCGAAGCAGGACCGCTGTGTGCCATCGACGATACCCGGCAGCATGCGCCGGCGTTGCTCCTCGGTGCCGAACACGACCACGGGATTGAGCCCAAACACATTCATGTGGATCGCGGATGCGCCGGACATGCCGGCACCGGATTCTGAAATCGCCCGCATCATGATCGCGGCTTCGAGAATGCCGAGGCCGGAGCCGCCATAGCTTTCCGGAATGCAGATGCCGAGCCAGCCGGCATCGGCCAGCGCCCGATGGAAGTCGGCGGGGTAGCCGCCCTCCTTGTCCTTTTTCAGCCAGTAGGCATCGTCGAAACGCGCGCAGATTTTGGCAACCGCATCGCGGATCGATTCCTGGTTGGCGGTGAGCGCGAAATCCATCTGAGCGATCCTATGAAGCGGCGGCGGCAGCGGCCTTGGTCACGCCGTCGCGCACCATGGCCGCAATCTCGTCTGCCGAAAATCCGGCCTCGTGCAAAATTTCCGCGCCGTGCTCGTTGAGGCGTGGCGCCAGCCGGACCGGCTCGGCCGGCGTTTCCGACCAGCTTGCCGACACCTTCATGTTGCGGATCGCGCCTTCGCTCGGATGGGTGACGACCGGAAAGTAGCCGGTCGCAACCAGATGCGGATCCTGCAACATGCTCGCGAGGTCGTGCATCGGCATCACAGGCACATCGGCCTCGGTCAACAGCTCGCGCCATTTGGAGGTGGTGCGCGTCTCGAAGATGCGGGCGAGCTCGGCATAGACCATGTCGATGTTGGCGGCCCGTCCCGCGAAGGTCGCGAATTTCGGATTTTTCCGAAGATCGTCGCGGCCGGTGGCCTTGAAGAAATTTTCCCACTGCTTGTCGTTATAGACGATGACGCAGATATAGCCATCGGAGGTTTTGTAGGGCCTGCGGTCGCGCGACAGATGCCGCGCGTAGCCGCCCTTGTCGAGCGGCGGCTCGTAAGTGAGACCGCCCATGTGGTCGCCCATGACGAAGGCCGCCATGGTCTCGAACATCGGGATGTCGACGCGCTGGCCGCGCCCGGTGCGGTCGCGATGCACGAGACTGGCGCAGATCGCACCGACCGCAGTGAGGCCGACGATGCGATCGACCAGCGCATTCGGCACATAGCGCGGAATGCCGTCGCTGGTCTGCGCCATCAGCGCCGGCAGCGCGGTCGCGCCCTGGATCAGGTCGTCGTAGGCGGGCTTTGCAGCATACGGCCCGTCCTGACCAAAACCGAACACGCCGGCATAGATCAGGCGCGGGTTGATGTTGGCGACCAATTCATAGCCGAGCTTCAGCCGCGCCATCGCCTGCGGCCGCACGTTGTAGACCAGCACGTCGGCGGAGGCGATCAGCCGCAGCACCGCGTCGCGCCCGGCCGGCTGCTTCAGGTCGAGACAGATCGAACGCTTGCTGCGATTGGTGTTCAGGAACACCGGGCCCATGCCGGGATGGCGGGTCGGGCCGATCAGGCGCGTGACGTCACCGTCCAGCGGCTCCACCTTGATGACATCGGCCCCGTAGTCGCCGAGCATCTGGGTCGCATACGGACCCATCAGCACGGTCGTCATGTCGATGACCTTGATGCCCTCGAGCGGTCCCATGATCGCGTTCGCTCCCGATGTCTTGTCAGGCCACGTAACGGCAGGCTGTCACGAAGATCAAGGGCGGGTGCGTTACGACCAATTACTTCTCCGTCGTCATTCCGGGGCGCGCGAAGCGCGAGCCCGGAAACCATAACCACGGCCTGGGGGTATGGATTCCGGGCCCGCGCCTAAAGGCGCGTCCCGGAATGACGACGGAGAATTTCGGACACGCTTCCGTATTCCCGCGGCGCGAAGTGCGCCCGAGCCGTTGCAGAAACCTTGTCCCTCGAAAGAAAAGAGGGCGCAGGGAAGACCGGGTGCCCAGTGCACCCGCAGCCTCGCGTGCGAAAGTAAAAAGCACACGAGTTAGTCACTACAGGTTCACCGGAAACATCCCGGCC
>JBATYU010000076.1:0-7676 GCA_049674245.1 Bradyrhizobium sp.
ACCGGGACCACCGCGCTCGGCGCCGGGACCCGCGCCGAATACCGGCTTCGGCTTCATCGGCAGCAGGCCTTCGCGCTGCAGCTTCTTGCGGGCGAGCTTGCGCGCGCGACGCACGGCTTCCGCCTTTTCGCGGGCCTTCTTTTCGGAGGGTTTTTCGTAGTGACCGCGGAGCTTCATCTCGCGGAAGATGCCCTCACGCTGCATCTTTTTCTTCAGCGCCTTGAGGGCTTGATCGACGTTGTTATCGCGAACGAGAACCTGCACGCGGCATCCTCTTTCAGTGGATCGGAATGGAATCTGGCAAAGCCAAAGGGTTGGCGAAAGGCTTGGCCCTCGACCTTGAGCGCGCGGATGTATCAGACAAAAGCGGGATTGTCCACCGGCGGACGCGCCGATTTAAGCGCTTTGGCGCGGATGAGTCGGCCTTTTCTCGCAGCCGGTCAGCTCGTTTTCGCTTCGCCTGCTTCGACCAGCGTCACATGCCCCATCTTGCGGCCAGGCTTCGGCGGCCCCTTGCCGTACAGGTGAACGGTCGCACCCGGCACCGTGAGCCATTGCTCATATTCCAGGATTTCGTCGCCGATCAGGTTGGTCATGGTCACGGGTCCGTGACGCACCGGCTTGCCGAGCGGCCAGCCCGCAATCGCGCGGATGTGCTGCTCGAATTGCGAGATCGACGCACCGTCCAGTGTCCAGTGGCCGGAATTGTGCACCCGCGGCGCGATCTCGTTGACCAGGATCTTGGGCCCGCTGCGGTCGACCAACACGAACATTTCGACGGCGAGCACGCCGACATAGTCGAGCGCGGTCGCGATCTTTGCCGCCACTTCGCACGCCTGTGCGGCCAGCGCATCCGGGATCGCGGCCGGGGCGCGCGAGATTTTCAGGATGTGGTCGCGATGCTCGTTTTCGGTGACGTCGAAGCATTCGACCTCACCTGAGGCGGCGCGGGCGGCGATCACTGAAATCTCGCGCTCGAAGGGAACGAAGGCCTCCAGGATCGCCGATTTGGTGCCAAGGTCCGCCCAAACGCGATCGGTATTGTCGCCCTCGCGGATCATGGCCTGACCCTTGCCGTCATAGCCGAAACGCCGGGTCTTGATCACGGCGGGCAGGCCGATCCGCGAAATCGCCGCTCGCAAAGACGCCGCCGACGACACGTCGGCATAATCGGCGGTGCGGATGCCGAGCCGCTTCACGAAATCCTTCTCGGCCAACCGATCCTGCGTGGTTTCCAGGATCTTCCGGTTGGGCAAAAGCGGACGCCGGGCCGCCAGGATCATCGCCGCCGCTGCCGGCACATTCTCGAATTCGTAGGTGATGACGTCGACATCATTGGCGAATAGTTCCAGCGCCTCGACGTCGGCGTATTCCGCGCAGGCCGCGTTCAACACCACATCGAAGGCCGGCGAATCCGGATCCGGCGAGAACACCTGGCAGCGCAGCCCAAGGCGCGCGGCCGCCATTGCCAGCATCCGTCCCAACTGGCCGCCGCCGAGGATGCCGATGGTATCGCCGGGCTTCAGCTTC
This sequence comes from Bradyrhizobium sp., assembly GCA_049674245.1. Lineage (GTDB taxonomy): Bacteria > Pseudomonadota > Alphaproteobacteria > Rhizobiales > Xanthobacteraceae > Bradyrhizobium. Next base: position 1,531 of record JBATYU010000076.1, read on the forward strand.
ACCTGATTGGTGGCAGTTACGCCATTGATGACTGTCACGCCGGGCCCTCCGGGCGCTCTTTGACTGCCTCGGTCTGCTGCTTGCGCCAGGCCATGATCCGCTCGGACAGTGCCTGATCATTCAGCGCAAGCACGCTGGCCGCCAATAGCGCCGCATTGATTGCGCCGGCCTTGCCGATGGCCAAGGTCCCGACCGGCACGCCTGCCGGCATCTGGACGATGGAAAGCAGCGAATCGACGCCGGACAGCGCCTTCGATTCGACGGGCACGCCGAATACCGGCAGCTCCGTCAGCGACGCGGTCATGCCCGGCAGGTGCGCCGCTCCGCCGGCGCCGGCAATAATCACCTTGAAGCCGGCGGCCTTGGCGCCCTTGGCGAAGGCGAACAGCCGGTCCGGCGTGCGGTGCGCCGAGACGATCCGCTTCTCGCAGTCGATCCCGAGCGCAGCCAGCGTTTCAGCGGCATGGCGCATGGTCACCCAGTCCGACTGGCTGCCCATGATGATGGCGATGGGAGCGGTCATACGGTCAATTCTGCTCGGGAATCCAAAAACATAGGCCGGATTATAGGTTCAGGCCCGACTTCAGCAAGGCGTGGCAAGGAGGTAGGAATGGACTATCCTGTCTTGGTGAATCGCGGCAAGCCCTCATAAGCAAGTCTTTCACCAACATGCCCATCAGGAAGAAGACCAACGCGACCGCGTCCAGAGCCGCGAAACGCCGCAAGAACGGCGTGGCGGAGCGTAAGGTCGCGCGAGCGCGGAATGGGCCGGCCTCGGTGCGGCAGCCGCGGGTTGTTTCAGGCGACGCCAGACAGACCATGCGCAAGCTCAAGGCTCAATTGGCCGAGGCGCTCAAACGGGTCGAGGCGCTGCAGGCCTCGGCCGATACCGATTTCCTGCTGGATATTCTCAACCGGCGCGGCTTCGAGCGCGAGCTGCGTCGCGCGACCGCCTACATCAAGCGCTATCAGGCGAGCGGGGCACTGATCGTGCTGGACGTCGACCGTTTGAAGCCGATCAACGACGCCTTCGGTCATGCCGCCGGCGATCAGCTGCTGAAGGCGATCGTCGCCGTACTCTCGAGCCAAGTGCGCTCATCCGACGTGATCGGCCGGCTCGGCGGTGATGAGTTTGCGCTTCTGTTGTGGAACCTTAGCGAGACCGATGCCAAGGCCAAGGCGGCGTCGCTGGAGCAAGCGATCGACCGGCTGGCGTTTGTGTTTCGCGGCAGCACGATCACGGCAGGCGCGTCGGCCGGGGTTGCGATCCTCGGACCACACGCGGAAGCGGGCAAGGCGCTGGAAGAAGCCGACAGCGCAATGTATGTGCGTAAGGCGCAACGGCGGCACGAGGTGTGAGCAGGATCATGGCGATCAAACCTACCCCATTCACCCTCCGCATCCCGGACACCGACATCGCCGACCTCCGCGACCGTCTTGCCCGCGCACGCCTGCCCGACCAGGCCCCGGGTGAGGCATGGGCCTACGGCACCGATGTCACTTATCTCCACCAGCTCATCGATTACTGGCGCAACGATTTCGACTGGAGGGCGGAAGAAGCCGCGCTAAACGCCTTTCCGCAATTCCGTGTCCCGCTCGACGGCATCGAGCTGCACTATTTGCATGTCCCCGGCGTCGGTTCCAACCCGATGCCGCTGCTGTTGCTGCACGGTTGGCCCGGCTCGGTGTTTGAGTTTCTTGATATCATCCCGCGCCTGACCGATCCGGCGCGCTTCGGCGGCGATGCGCGTGACGCCTTCACCGTGGTGGCGCCGTCCTTGCCCGGATACGGCCTCTCTTTCCGCCCCGGCCAGAAGCGGTTCAGCGTTCCGGAAATGGCCGATTGTGTCGCCACCCTCATGCATGACGTGCTCGGCTATAGCCGCTTCGCCGCGCAAGGCGGCGACTGGGGAGCCGCGGTCGCCAGTCGACTAGGCTACGCGCACGCCGATCGGATGATCGGTATCCACATCAACCTGATGATGGCCGCAGGCCGCGATCCTTCTGCCTTTCCAAATCCGAGCGAGGAGGAGCGGCGTTACCTGAGCGAACTTGCGCAATGGATGCGCGAAGAAACCGGTTATCAGTGGATCCAGGGCACGCGCCCGCAAACGCTCGCCTTCGGTCTCACCGATTCGCCTGCCGGCCTGGCGGCGTGGATCGTGGAGAAGTTTCGCGCTTGGTCTGATTGCGGAGGCGACGTCGAGAGCGCGATCGGCCGGGACCGCATGCTCGCCGACATATCGCTCTATTGGTTTACCGGGGCGATCGGATCGTCGTTCTGGCCCTATTATTCCCGCCTGCACGGCTCGGCGGTCCTGCCGGCCGGCGCTACGATCTCGGTGCCTACCGGTTACGCGGAATTCCCACGCGAAATCATCAGGCCGCCGCGCTCCGCCGCGGCGCGGGTATTCACCGACATTCGTCGCTGGAGCATCATGCCGAGAGGCGGGCATTTCGCAGCGTTGGAACAGCCGGAGTTGCTTGCCGATGAGGTGCGCGCCTTCTTCCGGGAATTGAGGGGTATGTCGCAAGCGTGAAGCCCGCGAGCGCTTCACAGCCCGCTCAGATCATCCGGCACGTTGCCGAACTTTTGCAACAGCCGGGCCTCATTGAATTCGCCGATCATGGGATCGCCGGTTCGGCTGAAGGCGACCGCACCAGTGCGGCCATCGGACCGCGACATGATCTCGGCGCGTCGTCGCGCTGCGGTCGAGCTGTGGCATTCCTCCGCCGCGCCCGCGATGGGCACGCCGGTGTCGTCCGCAAAGAACGGTAGCGCGACGTAGTAGGTGACATCGGCCATGATCTTGCTCCGGACGCGGCTTCTTCCGATGATGATCAATCAGGCGGCGTCGCTTGTTGTGTGAGAGGGCGCGCAGCCGGCGGCGATCGCCGCCTGCAATTCCTGCAATTCCGCTTCCAGATATTCGTTCGCCATGATCAGCGCCTTGATCGTGCTGCGCAGGTTGCCGTCGCACATGGCGATGGCATGGTCGCAGGCCTGTTCATAGCGGCTGTTGTCGAACGAAGAGGTGGGTGCGGACATGGCAACCTCCTGGCAGGGCTGCGAACAAGGCACACGGCGAGGCTTCTGGACTCGAAATGGGCTGAGAGCGATGTTCTCTTTTTGTTCTCCAAGAGTCAAGTAATTTTGCACGCGCCAGAACTGGCCCTGCAGCGTCAGTCGGAAGGCTGTGTGGACGACCGTCACGCGATGATATCGGGCGTGATCTGGTCTTCGATGAAGGCGATGCGGTCGCGCAGTTGCAGTTTGCGTTTCTTCAGCCGCTGCAGCCGCAACAGATCGGGCGCGGGCGATTGATGCAGCGCGTCGATCGCCGCGTCGAGGTCGCGGTGCTCCTGTTGTAGCCGCGCGAGTTCGGCCTGGAGCTCGCGCTCATCTTCGTCGGTCATGATGTACGTTAGCTGATAAACGCGATCGGATTGCGAAAGGCTGTGGAAACCCTGTGGAGAATATTGCCCTTGCAGGCGCTCCCCGCAAGCCAATCCGGCGGTTCGAGATGGGCGACGGAGCCCCGTCGAGCCCAAGCGTGGGCCCTTCAAAACCCTTGGGTTCCTTACTCACGGATCGTTACATATGACGTCAAATATGAGGGTGCGATTTCCGATACCCATCGACAGATTCAGGCAGTCGTGTACACTTGCTGGTCGGTATCGAGTCTGAGGGTTTAATCCTACCGAGGAGGTTGCGAATGGCAATTCAGGCACATCTCGTTGAATTGGAACGGAAACATAAAACTCTCGAAAACGAATTGCACGAAGCTCTTGTGCACCTTTCAACAGACGACCTGCAAATTGTTGAGTTAAAGCGCCGGAAATTGATGGTGAAGGACCAGATCGAGCGGCTCAAGCACAGCGCCGAAACACTGCACTAGCGTTACTCGGATAACCCACCTGCGAATCAGCAAAGCGCGGCCCATGGCTTGGGCTGTGCTCGCGCTTTGCTTTGCGCCGCAACATCGTTCTTCGTTTTTCATGTGGCTGAAAGCTCGCCGACATGCTCGGCGATTGCCAGCGACGATGTCAGTCCCGGCGACTCGATCCCGAACAGATTGATCAATCCGTCGACGCCGTGATCCCGCGGTCCCTGGATCAGGAAGTCCTGGCGGGCGACGGCCGGCGGCACGATCTTGGGCCGCATCCCCGAATAGCTCGGCATCAGCGCGCCGTCCGGCAGCGCCGGCCAGTAGCGGCGGATGGCGGGATAAAACCGTTCCCCCCGCGTCGGGTCGACGGCGTAATCGATATGGTCGACCCATTCCACATCGGGCCCGAACCGCGCCTGTCCGGCCATGTCGAGGGTGAGATGCACGCCGAGCCCGCCGGGCTCGGGCACCGGATAGATCAGGTGCGAAAACGGCGCCTTGGCGGCGCAACTGAAATAGTTGCCCTTGGCCAGATACGCCGGTGGGATCAGCCCAAGCGGCATGCCATCGATACTGCGGGCGACCGCAGTGGCGCCAAGCCCCGCCGCATTGACGAGAAGCCGGCATTCCAGCGTCATCGGTGCGTCACCGCCGGCGTCCAGTTCGATTCTACCGGCGGCGGCTTTGGCGCGTTCCAGCGGTGTGTAAAAGGCAAACGCCGCGCCGGCAGCTTCGGCATCGCCGCGCAACGCCAGCATGTAGCTGTGGCTGTCGATGATCCCGGTGGAAGGCGAAAGCAGCGCCGCATCGCAGTTTAGCGCCGGCTCCAATGCGCGAGCGGCCTCGCCCGACAGCGTCTGCATGTCGAGCACGCCGTTGGCTTCGGCATGGGTCCTGATCGCTTGCAGCTTTTCGGTTTCGCTTCCCGTCGTCGCCACGATCAGCTTGCCGCAATTCCGGTGCGGAACGCCATGCTCGGCGCAGTATTGGTACAGCGCCCGTTTGCCGCTGACGCACATCCGCGCCATCAGGCTTCCGGCGGGATAATAGATCCCGGCGTGGATCACCTCGCTGTTGCGCGAAGACGTGATGGTGCCAATGCCCTCAGTGGCTTCCAGCACGACCACCTCGCGGCCGGAGAGGGCCAGCCGGCGCGCCACCGCAAGGCCGATCACGCCAGCACCGATAACGACGCACTCAACCTTGTCCATGGGCAGCTTTGGGTCCCGCGAAATTTGGCGCAAAGATCTGGTTCAGCCGCGCTCAGTTATGGGTGTCCTGCTTAAACAACCCATTGCTTTGCCTCGAAGTATCCGCGGCATCGATCCCCGTTAGCGATTCATTAATCATGTGGGGGCAATTGCCACAATTTAAGAAACATTTTTGGACCTTGCGGGTACGCGTTTACCTGATCCAAACCCGTGAAGCCAGACACTCCGGCGCGGATCCGCGGGTGATTGATGGCTGACAAGAATTGGCAGACAAGCGGCATGAATCCGATTCTTGCGCGGGCTGTCGTGTGCCTGGTCGCCAGCATTGTGACGCCCCGTGGCGCCCAGGCCCTCTCGGACAAGTTTTCGCCGGCGAGCTATGTCGGCAACGCCGATCCCAGCCTGGTGTGGGAAGTGCTGATCGGCGGCATCGTGATCTGCTCGTTTCTGGCGGCGATCGCACTTTGGATCCATACGGCCCTGCGCCGGGCCAAGCGCTCGCAGTTGCGCAAGAATACGCTGTTCAGCTCGGCCCTGAACAATCTGAACCAGGGTGTTATCCTGACCGATCCGAAACGGCGGATCGTGTTCTGCAACGATCGCTATCTCGAAATCTACGGCCTGGTGCGCTCGGATTTGCCGCCAACCGGGCCCGAACTGCTGGAGCTGCGGCGCGCGCGTGGGATGCTCGACGTCAGCGTCTCGGATTTCTTTCGCGATGCCGCCAGGCCGGAAGGTCTGATCACGGAACTGCCCGACGGGCGATCCATCTTGGTCAAATTTGTCGCGTTGCCAAACGGCGGCTCGATCTCGACGCATCTTGACTGCAGCGATGCGCGCGCGCTCTCGCGGAAGCTCGCCTCGACCAAGCAGTTCCTGGAATCGGTGCTCGACCAGGTGCCGGTTTGCGTGGCCGCCAAAAGCATCGAGGACGGCCGCTATATCTTCGCCAACCGCGCCTTCGAGCGCTTCTCGCGCTTTTCCCGCGACAAGATTCTCGGCAAACGCGCCGACGAAATCTTTCAGCCTGAAACCGCAGCCAGGA
>JBATYU010000077.1:0-2607 GCA_049674245.1 Bradyrhizobium sp.
GGCCGGGCGCCGCCGCAAAGATCGTTTCGAAGTCTACCGAACCGGTCAGCATGAAGATCGCGAAGATGCCGAGCAGGAACCCGAAATCGCCGACCCGGTTGACCACGAAGGCCTTGATCGCCGCCGCATTCGCCGAAGGCTTCTGGTACCAGAATCCGATCAGCAGGTAGCTCATGAGGCCGACGCCTTCCCAACCGAAGAACAACTGCACCAGATTGTCCGCGGTCACCAGCATCAGCATCGCGAAGGTGAACAGCGAGAGATAGGCGAAGAACCGCGGCCGGTACGGATCCTCGTCCATGTAGCCGATCGAATAGAGGTGCACGAGCGAGGAAATCGTGTTGACCACGACCAGCATCACCGCGGTCAGCGTATCGACCCTGAGCGACCACATGACCTGCAGGTCGCCTGATGTGATCCAGGGAAAAAGCGCAATCCGCGCGTCGTGATGCATGAAGCCGACGTCGACCAACGTCACCCAGGACATCGCCGCCCCTACCAGCAACAGGCCGGTCGTGATCAGCTCCGCGGCGCGCGATCCGGCGGCCGGCGGCTCGACCGTGTGATCGTCGTGGCCGTGCTCGTCATGACCATTCTCCTCGTGGGCGTCCGCTGCATGCGCGTCGTCGTGGTGCTCGACGGTATCGCCGCCCGGATTGCGCGCTTGCGCCCCGAAAATCGAGATCAGGCCGGCCAGAATGGCGCCCAGCAGCGGCAGGAAGACAATCGCCTGAACCATGTTGGGATCAGCCCTTCATCAGATTGACGTTTTCGACCTCGATCGAGCCGCGGTTGCGGTAGTACACCACCAGCACGGCCAGACCGATCGCGGCCTCAGCAGCTGCAACCGTCAGCACCAATAGCGCAAACACCTGACCCACGATGTCGCCGAGGAAGGTCGAGAACGCCACCAGGTTGATATTGACCGCGAGCAAGATCAGTTCGATCGACATCAGGATGACGATGATGTTCTTGCGGTTGAGAAAGATGCCGAGGATTCCGAGCGTGAACAGGATCGCACCGACCGCCAGATAATGTCCAAGCCCGATCGTCATCGCACCCACTCCGCCGCGTCGGCATCCTGCAGCCCCTGCCCCGAGGCCACCTTACGCACGGTCATCGCAAGCTCGGGCGTCCGCGCGTTCTGCACGTTGATGTCCTGCCGCTTGACGCTCGCCTTGTGGCGCAAGGTCAGCACGATGGCGCCGATCATCGCGACCAGGAGCACCAGGCCTGCCATCTGGAAGTAGTGGATGTATTTGGTATAGAGCACGAGGCCGAGTGCTTCGGTATTGCTGACATTGCTGGGGATCGCGGCCGTGATCGCCTTGGTGACAGCGGGATTGATGACCCAGCCGCCGCCGACCAGCAAGAGTTCCACCATGAACACGCCGCCGATCACCAGACCGATCGGCAGATATTCCAGAAAGCCCTCGCGCAACTCGGTGAAGTCGACATCGAGCATCATGATCACGAACAAGAACAGCACCGCGACCGCGCCGACATAGACGACCACCAGGATCATCGCCAGGAATTCGGCGCCCATCAGCACGAACAGGCCCGACGCGTTGACGAAGGCGAGGATCAGGAACAGCACCGAGTGCACGGGATTGCGCGACACGATCACCATGACGGCGGACGCGACGCAGATGCCGGCAAACAGATAAAAGAACAGCGCGGGAAGGATCATGTGGATGCGCCCCCCGTCATTCCGGATGGTCCCAACGGGTCGGCGCCTTGCGCCGCCCGATGACAGGCTCCGGACCAGACCCGGAATTTAGAGATTCTCCGATGTGCAATTGCACATCGTAGTTCACGCTTTGCGTGCCCCGGAATGACGTGGAGATATAGCGCAGGATCATGCCCTCACCTCACCGGTACGGCGCGTCGAGTTCAATCGCCTTCGCAATCTCGCGCTCCCAGCGGTCGCCGTTGGCGAGCAATTTCGCCTTGTCATAATAGAGTTCCTCGCGGGTCTCGGTCGCGAATTCAAAATTCGGTCCCTCGACGATGGCGTCGACCGGACAGGCCTCCTGGCACAGCCCGCAATAGATGCATTTCACCATGTCGATGTCGTAACGCACGGTACGGCGGGTGCCGTCATTGCGGCGCGGACCGGCCTCGATGGTGATCGCCTGCGCCGGACAAATCGCCTCGCACAGCTTGCAGGCGATGCAGCGTTCCTCGCCATTGGGATAGCGGCGCAGCACGTGCTCGCCGCGGAAGCGCGGCGAGATCGGCCCCTTCTCGAATGGATAATTCAGCGTCGGCTTGGGCTGGAAGAAATAGCGCATGGCGAGAAAGAACGCCGACACGAATTCGGATAGCAGCAGCGAACGGGCCGTGGCGTTGACATTGATGCTCATGGCGACCTCATTTCGGCGCGATATCAGCGAAATGCAGCACGCCGGCGACGATAACCACCATTGCCAGCGACAACGGCAGGAACACCTTCCAGCCGAGCCGCATCAGTTGATCGTAGCGGTAGCGCGGCACGATCGCCTTCGCCATCGCAAACATGAAGAACATGAAGAATACTTTGAGCGAAAACCAGATCACGCCGGGCACCCAGGTGAACGGCGGCAGCGCCACCGGCGGCAGCCAGCC
>JBATYU010000078.1:0-1790 GCA_049674245.1 Bradyrhizobium sp.
GCCTGAGTGCTAGTTTGTGTCGGGGCAAGTTCTTGTGCGGTCCAAGAGCATGCCAAGAAAGCTGTGCATCTTCACCGAGAGAGGCCCGCTGATTGCGCTAGCCATCGCAGCGGGCATGGTGCTCGGCATTGTCGGACCCACCTCGGCGCAGTTCTTCAATTTCGGCGGATATCAGCAGCGTCAGCAGCCACAACGCGGTGGCGGCGGGTTCGGTGGCGGCTGGTTTGGCAACGACGTGTATGAGCCTTTCCAGCAACACGCGCCCCAGCCTCGGCGGCAAACGCTACCGCCCGTGCGCGAGGATTTTTCAAAGGCACCGACGCCCGAGAAGCGCGAGACTGTGCCTGAGCGCCACATTTTGGTGCTCGGCGACGCCATGGCGGACTGGCTCGCTTACGGGCTTGAGGACGCTTATGCGGATCAGCCGGAAATGGGCGTGATCCGCAGGCACAAGACCGTCTCCGGCCTCATCAAGTATCAGCCCAAGGGCAATCCGGCCGATTGGGCCGCCGCCGCCAAAGGCATTCTCGCCAGCGAAAACCCGGACGCCATTGTCGTCATCCTCGGGCTCGATGACCGTATCGCGATCCGCGAGCCGGCGACTGAGAAATCCGACAGCACCTCGTCGGACAAAAAGACCGACAAGAAGGACGCCAAAGCCAAACCGGACGCCAAGCCTGCGGTCGGAAAACCGAGCGCCAAACCGAGTGGTGGTACAAACGCCACCGCGAAGCTGGATGACAAGCCGGTCGATACCGAATTGTCGCCGGATGACGCCACCGACAATGACGCGCCGCCGGCCATCGCGCCGGCGAAGAGCACACGCTCGCCGAACGGCATCTATGAATTTCGCGAGGAACGCTGGGTCGAGCTCTACACCAAGAAGATCGAGGAGATGATCGGCGTCCTGAAATCCAAAGGTGTGCCGGTGCTGTGGGTCGGTCTGCCAGTGGTGCGTGGCCCCAAGGCTACCGCCGACACGCTGTTCCTGGATTCGCTCTATCGCGGTGCAGCCGGCAAGGCCGGCATCACCTATGTCGATGTCTGGGACGGATTTGTCGACGAAGCCGGGCACTTCCTGCAGAAGGGTCCCGACTTCGAAGGCCAGATCCGGCAGTTGCGCTCCTATGACGGCGTGTACTTCACCAAGGCCGGCGCCCGCAAGCTCGCGCATTATGTTGAGCGCGAAATCAACCGACTGTTGGCTGCGCGTTCCGCGCCGATTGCGCTGCCGACCGAACCGGCAACGCCCGACGCCAATGCGCTGCCGGGTCAGCCGGCGCCGCGCCCGCTGGCCGGACCGATCCTTCCCTTGGTGGCCTCCTCCGTCGGAACCGATCAATTGCTCGGCGGTCCGGGGGCGCGGCCGGTAGCGCTCGATGCGCTAGCAGCGCGGGTCTTGGTCAAGGGTGAGCCTTTGTCGGCGCCGGCGGGTCGCGCCGACGATTTTGCCTGGCCGCGCCGCGAAGTCGGACACGAACGAGTCAAGGGCGAGACGGCGATGGCATCGGCATCGCCCGATGTCGGCGCCCGGGTAAAGGCGCCGGCGGCATCGCTTAAGTCGAAAAACCATCGCCGGAGTTGGAACCGGGGCCATCTTTCGACGGTTCCTTGGGGGATGGTCCGGGAGCCTGCTTTAGCGCGCAGCAATGTGTGGTAAGCGCCGGGCTTTCCTCAGTCTTCAAGTTGGAAACGACGGAGAACATTACGAACCCGCCCTTGATTCGGATGGCGCGAATATTCCGTCCATTTCGTGGTGGATCGGTCCCGCCTATCATGCCGGAGGCGAA
>JBATYU010000079.1:0-1624 GCA_049674245.1 Bradyrhizobium sp.
TCGAGGACGGCATTCTGGTCGGCTATATGCAGGACCGCCAGAACGCGCGGCTGATGAACATGAAGCCGACCGGCAACGGCCGCCGCCAGGGCTATGCCCATGTGCCGATGCCGCGCATGACCAACACCTACATGCTGGCCGGCGGCCGCGATCCCGCGGAAATCCTGGCCTCGGTCAAGAACGGAATCTATGCCGCCAATTTCGGCGGCGGCCAGGTCGACATCACCTCGGGCAAATATGTGTTCCAGTGCACCGAGGCCTACAAAATCGAGAACGGCAAGCTCGCAGCACCCTTGAAGGGCGCGATGCTGATCGGCAACGGCCCGACCGATCTCCATCGAATTACCATGATCGGCAACGATCTAGCGCTCGATAGCGGCATCGGCACCTGCGGCAAGAACGGCCAGGGCGTGCCGGTCGGGGTCGGCCAGCCGACGCTGCGGATAGAACGGATTACGGTCGGAGGAACCGGCGCATGAGCGTTGAGAAACTGGTGGCTGCGAAATCGGGCGGCTGGCGCGCGCAGGCGCTGCAACTCGCAGCGATCGTGCTGGCCGTGTTCGTTGCCAAGGGGGCGCTTGCCGAGCCGTTTTACGTCCCGTCGGGATCGATGGAGCCGACGCTCCTGATCGGCGATGCGCTGCTCGCGACGAAATACCCTTACGGCTACGGCACCTCTTCGCTGCCGATCCAGATCAATCTGCCCGAGACCGGACGCGTGTTCGAGGGCACGCCGAAGCGCGGCGATGTCGTGGTGTTCCGCTGGCCGGGCGACCGCTCGCAGGCCTGGGTCAAGCGCGTCGTGGGCCTGCCCGGCGACCGCATCCAGATGCGGCAGGGCCAGCTCTTCATCAACAACCGCGCCGCCTCGCTGAAGCCGGACGGCACCGGCGAGGCCGAAGACGACAACGGCAATGTCGAGGCCGCCTATCGCTACGTCGAGACGCTGCCGAACGGCGTTTCGCACGAGATCTTCAAGATGCGCGACAACGGCCGGCTCGACAACACGCCCGAGGTGACGGTGCCGCCGGGGCAATTGTTCGTGCTCGGCGACAACCGCGACAACTCCGCCGACAGCCGCGTCGCGGTGCGCGACGGCGGCGTCGGGCTGTTGCCGATGGACAATCTGGTCGGCCGTGCCGATGCCGTGGTCGGCTCGTGGGACCTCGGCATGCGCAGCCAGCCGGTCTGGACCTGGCTGTCCGGTTTTCGTCTCGCGCGGTTTTTCACCGCGGTGCATTGAGGGTGACGATGTGACGAAGCACGCACTTCGTCATTGCGAGGGAAGCGAAGCAATCCATGACTGCCAAGCGGAAAAATGGATTGCTTCGTCGCTGCGCTCCTCGCAATGACGATACTAAGCCGTCGTGAACACCGACGCGTTTCTCGCCGCAGCCCTTCGCAATCCCGTCAACAAGACGATCGCCGCCGAATTGTTCCGGCTCGCGCTGCCGGATGCGTGGCTTGTGTCCGGGTGCCTGGTGCAGACCGTTTGGAATGTGCTCACGGCGCGCGCGGTCGATCACGGCATCGCCGACTACGATATTTTCTATTTCGATCCCGACACCTCCTGGGCCGCCGAGGACGCCGTGATCCGCAGATTGCAAAACTCCTTCGCCGCGCT
>JBATYU010000080.1:0-21998 GCA_049674245.1 Bradyrhizobium sp.
GAGGATGGCGCGACCACGGCGGCCAGCGACGGCGAGGGCGACGGCGCCTTGCCGGCGAGCGACTGTTCGAGATCGGCAAGCTGGCGCTCCGCCGATCTGCAATCGGTGCGGCCCACCGTCACGGCACTACGGCCGTCTGCGACATAGCGATCGAGCAGCCGTGAAAGGTCGTCACGCTCGGCCTCGTTGGACGAGGTTTCCCTGATCACCGCTTGGAACTTGTCGGAGATAAACTGAATTCGGGAGCGTGCGATGTCCGCGCATGCCAACGCCGAACCAATGATGGGTCCGACGCGGCCCGCCAGATCGCGCACGATATTCGCATTGTCGCCGGTTGCTGAACCCGCGGTACCCGCGAGAAGGGCGCCAAGCAGAGCCGCCATCCACCGGGATCGCGAACTCCGAACGGCGGTCATATTGGACCCGATATCAGACATCATCGCTGTTTCCGTGTTTGCCGTTTGGATTATTGAGGTGCTTCCGCCGCGTCGGACTTCTGCCGCCATTGCATGAATTGTTGAAGTAGCTTTTCAGACTGCTCGTGCGGAGCGGCCTGGCCGGCTTCGGTTGAAGCAAGCAGTCCGCGGAACTCGGAAAGGGCCGGCTTCGATCCGCCATCGCCTTGCTGGGGCTGCGTGGTTTTCAGCGACTGTACCGCCGCAGCAAAGGATGCGCCAGCGTCCGGTTTCTGGGAAGCATGGATCATCAGGACCACGAACAGCGCCGCGAGCGCCGAAACGCCGATGGCGGCGGCCCCGAACAACGCCTTGCGGCGATCCACATGGTCGCGCGCGAGCGCCGTGACCTCTTGCATGACCTCGGGGTCGAGCGAGCGGGGCAGCGGTTGGTAGACCGAACTTGACAATGGCTCGGAATTTAAAGGTGATTCCGGTCTTTCGCGCAATCGGCGCGGTGCATAGTAAAGCGGATCGTTCGGGTTGGGCGGGTCTTGCTCCAAGGCACTCATACGCTACTCCTCTGACGCTTCTCTATTATCAGTTGGTTCCTGTGACTGCTCTAGACAAAGCTTCAAAGCAAATTGGGTAGGCCACGAAAAAATCCGCGGTCATCCCGATCGAGCCGTAAACATTGGCTGAATAACTCGAATCAAAACGTCGGGAGGCCGACCCAACATCGCCCGATACGGCCTGCATCGGGCCTCGAGATGGATTTCGGGGCCGCACCTTCCGAGCTGATCCCATTGCCAGTCCCCAGCAACTATCGGCTTTTGCAGCGGATACGGCGTTCTCCCTAATTGCGGCAGAACGTCACCAAGACGTGATGGAGTCGTGGCGCGACATTATTAAGTTCGAATCGCGGCAGAACTGAGTTGAGTTTTTGTCCGACACCAACTTCGGTTAACCAATCGTAAACTTCGACAGGTTCCCGATGCTTTTTTTGCAGCCATTAACCCAGCATTAACCGTGCCGGCCGATTTTTAACCATTCAATAACAAAGGCCGAGTCGATCGCCATGGACGTAAATGCCGAGCCCACACGCCAACTGGTTCGTCTGCGAGGCCGCTCCTACGTTGCGTTTGTCTTTTCTCCGGTCGTGCCGATTGTCGAATGGCTGGCCGAGATCGACGCAACGCTCGAGCGCTCGCCGGGCTACTTCGTCGGAAAGCCTGTGGTGCTCGACCTGTCCGCGGTCGACCTCAGCCGGCCGGCGATCGCGCACCTCGTCCTCAGCCTGGAAAAAAGAAACATCCGCATCCTCGGGATCGAGGGCGTGGAACCCGCGCGACTCACTTCCAGCATGCCGCCGCTCTTGACCGGCGGACGACACTGCGCGGTCCAGCAGGTCGAGCCGGAAAAGCCCGAAGTCAAACCGCCGTCGACATCACTGCTGCTCGATAGTCCGGTCCGCTCCGGCCAGTCGATTGTCTTTCCCGACGGCGACGTCACGGTGCTGGGATCGGTCGCCTCCGGCGCCGAGATCGTCGCCGGTGGCTCCATCCACATTTACGGAACGCTGCGCGGCCGCGCGATGGCGGGCGTCAGCGGCAATTCGTCGGCGCGGATCTATTGCCAGAAGATCGAAGCCGAGCTTCTGGCGATCGATGGTTACTACCGGACTGCGGAAGATTTGGACGAAGGCTTACGCAATCAGCCGGCGCAGGCTTGGCTTGAAGGCGACATCATGCGGATCACACCGCTCAACTGAACCAACGAGGAGGTAAGAGATGGCCAAAGTGCTGGTTGTGACGTCGGGCAAGGGAGGGGTCGGAAAGACGACTTCCACGGCCGCGATCGGTGTAGCGCTTGCGCAGATCGGTCAGAAGGTCGTTGTGGTCGATTTCGACGTCGGCTTGCGCAACCTCGACCTCATCATGGGCGCCGAACGACGGGTTGTGTTCGACCTCATCAACGTGGTGCAGGGCGTTGCAAAGCTCCCGCAAGCGTTGATCCGCGACAAGCGGCTCGAAAATCTTTGCCTGTTGCCGGCGTCCCAAACCAGGGACAAGGATGCGCTGACCGAGGAGGGTGTCGGGCGTGTCCTTGAGGAATTGCGAACAAGCCATGATTGGATTCTCTGCGACAGCCCGGCCGGAATCGAGCGGGGCGCGACGCTTGCCATGCGCTTTGCCGACGAGGCCATCATCGTCACCAACCCCGAGGTCTCTTCGGTGCGGGATTCCGATCGCATCATCGGGATGCTCGATGCAAAGACCGTGAGGGCCGAGAAGGGAGAGCGGGTCGAGAAACACGTCCTGATCACCCGCTACGATGCCGCCCGCGCCGCGCGCGGCGAGATGCTGTCGATCGACGACGTGCTCGAAATCCTGGCGACCCCGCTGCTCGGCATCATTCCCGAGAGCCAGGATGTCTTGCGTGCCTCCAATGTCGGATCGCCGGTCACGCTGAACAACCCCGCGAGCTCGCCGGCCCGCGCCTATGTCGATGCCACCAAGCGCCTGTTGGGCGAGACGATCGCCATGACGATTCCTGCCGAGCGCTCGGGGCTGATGAATCTGTTGCGGGGAAGGAGGGCGGCATGAACATCTTACGGCTTTTTTCCAGCCGTCCCGCCCCCGCCCCCGCGCCCCCCTCGGCGCCGATCGCGCGGGAACGGCTGCAGATCTTGTTGGCGCATGAACGCGGCATGCGGGGCCAGCCTGATCTCTTGATGCTGCTGCGGGAGGAAATCCTTGCCGCGGTCTCGCGGCATGTTACGCTCGATCCCGACAAGGTTATTGTCAGGATGGACAGGGGAAAAAATGTTTCGACGCTCGAAGTCGATATCGAGCTTCCCAACCAACCCGGACAGGCGCTCGCGGCGGCGGGTTGACGGTCGCCGAACTCCATCGATCGTGTGGCGGGGCTGATCATGACCGCGAGCCGGCCCTCGCTTCCCCTGAAAGGCGGCTGCTCCTGCGGCGCGATCCGTTATGAGATCACGTCGTTTCCGCTTCTGCTCTACACCTGCAACTGCACGAATTGTCAGACCGCGTCGGGCAGCGCGTTCGCGCTGAACATGCCGGTATTGGCGAAGGATTTTCATGTTCTGCAGGGCGAGCCGAAGCCATGGCACCACATATCGCCGACGGGCGTTCCGGTGATATCCTGGTTCTGCGCGGAGTGTGGTGGCAGGCTTTACGGCGGCCGGAAGGGGCGTGAGGAAATCGTCAACCTTCGCGCCGGCACGCTCGATGACACGACCTGGCTGGTCCCGGGCGCGCATATGTTCATGAAGAGCGCGCAAGCCTGGGTTCAGCCGGCCGCCGATGCCGAGTGTCACGAGATCGGGCCGAAGGATTTTCTGCTGCTCGCGGAAAGATGGCGCGCGAAGTGGCCGGAATTCTTTCCGTCGACATAGAGCGCCGGGCATTCCACTTCGGCGTTGCCAAAGTGCTTGCGGTCGACGATCTCGTGGCGGGCACCATCGCAAGACTATCGCGGCGG
Source organism: Bradyrhizobium sp. (assembly GCA_049674245.1). Taxonomy (GTDB): domain Bacteria; phylum Pseudomonadota; class Alphaproteobacteria; order Rhizobiales; family Xanthobacteraceae; genus Bradyrhizobium. The sequence goes on from JBATYU010000080.1 coordinate 3,906, forward strand.
CCACACAAGCGGGTCGTGGGCCGATTTCCGCAGCCTCGGTCCCCGACTTAACCCGCCATTAACCATTCCATCCCAACAATCCAGCCAACAATCCAGTCAACAATCCGGCCAGGGTCGTTCACCCAGGGTGGAGGCCGCGCCGGCAGGCGGATTTGGAAGGGATGCGCGATGGATTTTGAGAGACTGTTTGCAAAGACCCCGGCGACGCTCGCGGAGATCAAGGACCGGGTGGGCTATGCGCTTGCCCGCCATCCGCTGTGCCGCAACGTGCAGTTCGACATCGTCAGCGTGCCCCGTACCTCCAGGGGCGGCAACTGGACCATCAGCCTGCAGGCGGTCGATCCGCGGGCGCTCTGGGAAGCCTCCGATATCGTCGCCGACATCCAGGCCGCCTATGATCTTGCCGCCGCGGCCTGATTCCCGGCAGTTCCGGCTCGTTTTTCATACAATTTTCGTGTGCCACTGGCACGGTTAAGCCTTAATTACCGTTCAGTTTTCGCCCCGATTTGACTGTGCCTGGGCGGGGTAGGGAGCACTCTTGACGAGAGCCATCACCATCATCGCGATGACCTGTTTGCTCGTGGCGGGCACTGCTGCCACCAGCATCCTCGGCCGCGACAGCGTGCCTTCCGCCGGCGCGGCATCGCCCGTCGTCAGCCCGGTCGTCGCTAACCGCGAAGGCAAGGCCGACAAGCTGACGGTGATGAGGCTCGCGCTGGCATCGGTCGAGCCGCCGCCGACCACTGGCAGCCTGAGCGAACCGCTGCGCCAGGCCTATGCAGCGAGTTCAGCGGCGGACATCGAGGCGGCGAAATTGGTAACGGCGCCGGCGGTGCCGGTCGCGCCGCAGGTGCCCGCGAAGCCGAAGACGGCGAGCAAGCCGGCCCCGCAAAAATCCTATGCGCTGCTCAGCGACGTCCAGATCGCCGGCATCAAGGACCGGCTCAGGCTTTCTGCGTCACAGGAGCCCTACTGGCCGGCGGTTGAAACGGCGCTACGCGCGGTGGCGCGCAAGATCCACGCCACGCGCCAGGCCGATCCGAATGCCGGCGAAATGCCGGTCGATCCGGACTCGGAGGAAGTCCAGCAGCTCAAATCGGCGGCCATGCCGCTGCTGTTCCAGCTGCGCGAAGACCAGAAGGACGAGGTGCGCAGGCTCGCCCGCATCATCGGCCTGGAAAAAGTCGCAGCCGCGATCTGATCCTGCGCGTCGCTTCAACCTCGCTCGGCGGAACGTCAGCGACATGGGTTCGCATGATCGCCTGCGCGATCAGTCAATCCTCGCGCCAGCGTGACGCATTCGCCAAGCTGGGACCGTTCCGACCTCGGATGAAGAACATCACGCCGCTCTTGCTGCCGAGATCTCCGCTATCGTTCGCCCGTCGTACCCAAATGCCGTGGCCGGCACTTCCTCGAAGGTGACGTAGAGCGGAAAAATGGGTTCGCCCAATTCCTTGCGCAGAACAGCGGTCGTCTCGGCGATCATTCGAGACTTTTGCTCGTCGGAATTCACGCCCGCGATGATCCGGATCACGGCTTGCGCGCCGACAAATCTGTCTCCGGTCGGACTCTCGCCGCCGGCTGCCCAATCCGATGCGGGCGAGGCGGAAAGCGAGACCACGACGAGCTTTCTCGTGCGACCCAGCACGTCCACCATGAGATCGGTGATCTCGGCGAAGACGGCCTTCTTCTGGACTTCGGTGGGGGCCTTACCGATCACCTGAATATTGACTTGGGGCATGTTGAATTCTCCTCGGTTTCAGTGTCGCCGCCGGCAGGCGGCCAATATGGAGGGTAGACAACCGCGGTGAAATTAGATACTCCCTAGTGAGTATACATCGGATCACGAGGCATCAGGGTCAGGTTCGGACGCGTCGAATCGGAAAAGCAAAGGGCGATCTCATGGCACACGACACCGAGGTCACGCGCCGGGAAATTCTGGAGGCGGCCGATGAGCTGTTTTACGGGGTGGGACTTCGCGCGGTAAGCGTTGACGAAATCTCGGCAAAGGCCGGTAGGACGAAGAAAACCGTATACTATCATTTTGGTTCGAAGGACCGGCTGATCGCCGCCTATCTCGAAGCGAGAGATCGGCCGACGCTCGAGCGCTTTCAGCGATGGGCGGGCAACGAAGGTACCGTTGCCGAACGTTTGGAGCGAATGTTTCGGCGCCTTGGCAGATGCGCAAAGTCGCCGACATGGAAAGGTTGTGGGTTCGTGCGCGCCACCGGCGAACTGGCCGATAGCCCAAATCATCCGGCGATCAAGATCGCCCGCGCGCACAAGGCAAACTTCGAGAAATGGCTGCGGGAGAATCTCGCGGCCGAAGGTCATCGGGATTGCAACGTTTTGGCTCGGGGCTTGATGGTCCTCATAGACGGAGCGGTAACGCAGATGCTGCTTCATCGGGATGCAAGCTATGCCCAGGCGGCAGCGCGCGCGGCGCAGGCGCTGCTCCGGCCCTGAGCGGGTCGCGGCCGCGATCTGATCCTGCGCCACTTCATCCATTTAATGTCATGATGCCGCGCCTCGCGTGATCAGTGCGCCCAACCGCGCAGCGGCCGGCACGATCAGCGCCTGCGGAAATCCGCTGAAACCCAGCATCAGCCCTGAGCGAGTTGACCTCGATCGATAGAAGCGGCTGATGGCATGGACCACAATACCGGCCGCTCGCGCGTCGGATTCGATCGCCGTGTCTGCCAGACGGTTCGCAAGATACGCGACGAGGTGCATACCCTGATCGGGCACGTCGATCTTAAGGTGATCGCCGGCGCGCCGCTTCAGCGTCGCCACCAGCGCATCGCGTTGCTCGCAATAGGCGTGTCGCATGCGCCGGATATGCGCGGTGAAATAACCTTGCTGCATGAATTCGGCCACGACGGCTTGCTGGAGAGAGGGCGGCTGCCGATCCATCAGATAGCGCGCGCGCAGGAAAACCGGCAGCAGCGCATGGGGAACTACCGCATAGCCAAGGCGCAAGCCTGGAAACAGCGCTTTATTGAGGGTCCCGATGTAGATGACGCGTTCGGAATCATCCAGTCCCTGCAACGACGAAAGCGGCGGGCCCGAATAGCGAAACTCGCTGGTGTAATCGTCTTCGATGATGAACGCGTCGTTTTCCCGTGCCCAGGACAGCAATTCCAGTCGCCGGGCCATCGACAGCACGACGCCGGTCGGAAATTGATGTGATGGGGTGATGAAGGCGGCGCGGGCGCGCGGAGCGATACGGATGCCTGCATCCACCACGATACCTTGCGGATCGACCGGAATGGGTGACGGCCGCATCTTTGCAAGCACCAGCTGGGCATGGGTTAGGGGATAGCCGGGTTCCTCAACCCAAACTTCGTCATTGGGTTCGAGCAATACCCTGATCGCGATGTCGATCGCATGCTGGGTGCCCGCTGTAACCATGATCTGCTCCGGATCGCATCGGACCGCCCGCGCCGCGCGCAGGTACTCGCAAAGGTTTTGCCGAAGTCCGACCAAGCCGCGCGGATCGGTGTAGCCGAGGTGGTCATTGCGCGGCGACCGCATCACCTGATTGGTTATTTTCCGCCATGTCTCGACGGTGCGGGCGTCCATCAGGGTGCGGCCGGTGTTGAACGGGCGCGCTTCCGCCTGCACCGTCGCGCGTTCGAAATCCTGAAACGCGCGGCGCATGCGGGGCGTCGACGACGATTTTGCAATTCCGGGCTTGCGATGCCGCGGCGAGATGCGCGGAAGGCCGCCAAGATCGACCCCGACAAAGGTTCCCGATCCCCGGCGAGATTCGACATAGCCTTCGGCCAACAATTGGTCGAAGGCCGCCACGACACTGGTCCTAGCAACTCCCAGCCGCTCCGCCATCGCCCGGCTCGACGGCAACTTGGTGTCCGGCTTGAGCGCGCCTGCCAGGATCGCGGTGCGAACCTGCGTGAAGATTTGACGGAATAGCGGGACGTCGCTGCCGCGGTCCAGTTCCCATCCGTAAAGATCGGCCCATCCGTTCGAACGCATTGGTCTCCCCGCCGGGTTTTTGAAGTGGACTGCAATCTTCGATCAAAATGGACCTATATAACAGTCCAGTGTCGAAGTACATTTCGAAGGTCCGAATGGAGAGAACATTGCAAGCTGCGGCAGCGGATGAGCCGCGGGAGCAGATGAGAAGAAGCCATGAGCCGCTTACCCGAGATCCGCCGCAGCGACCGGGCGATGCCCGAAGACGAGGTCGTTCGATCGCTCGAGAGAGGATATTGCGCACGCGTGGCGACGGTCGACGCCGGTGGTTATCCCTACTGCGTGCCGATGCTTTACGTCGCGATCAACGGGCGGTTGTACATGCACGGCACCAGCGCACGCGGCCACCTCCGAGCCAACGTCGATCGCTGCGACAAGGTCTGCTTCGAAATCGACGAGCCCAGCGAGGTGTTCGCCTATGGTCGTTTCGAATGCGACACCGGGCTCGCCTACGGAAGCGTGATCGTCTTTGGCACTATTCGAGTGGTTGAAGCCGCAAGCTTGAAGCGCGAATTCCTCGACGCGCTGATGGCCAAATATGCCAATCCCGCTTGGCAGCAGCGTCCCCAGGGCTTCTATCCACGCTTAGGCGCGATCACGGTTTATGAAATCGAGATCGCGCGCGTCACCGGCAAATTTATTCCATTACCCGACATGAGCCAGCAATGGCCGGCGCGGGATCGGACCATGAGTCCGAACGCCATCGCTCCCCCACCGGCCGTCGCGCACGAGTCGAATTGAGTTGCAGGGGAACACCATGGCGCTGGCCGCGAGAGAGATGGCAATTTCGGAAGTCGACATCATGATCGACTATTTCCATGGATCATCGCCCGAGCACCTCGAAATGCTCGGCGTCGATCCGACGAGACTGCCGGCCACCGGTGTCTGGCGGGAACGGCTGCATCGCCAGTTTTCGTTCCCGATGAATGAAAGGGAATATCTAGTCCTGATCTGGTTGCTGGATGAGGCGGCGATCGGGTTCTCGAGCTGCGACAAGATCAAATACGGCGAGCGCGCAAATATGCATTTACATATCGTAAGGCCCGACAAGCGTCACGAAGGATTGGGCACCGAGTTCGTCAGGCGAAGTGTCGACATCTACTTCGATCTGCTCCGGATCAAGGCACTCTACTGCGAGCCGAACGCGCTGAACGTCGCGCCAAACCGCACGCTGCAGCGCGCCGGTTTCAAGTACCTGAAGACGCATTGGACCGTGCCTGCAGCGCTCAACTATCACCAGCCTGTGACGCGGTGGGTTGTCGAGCGTTGATGCTTGCCGTGCCGGGGATTACCGTCCGACACGCGCGGCCGAGTCCCGTTCGCCGCTCGACCAGGCCGATGTGGTGCGTTACCGTTGCCTTGCCAAGCTTGCCGCAGGAAATCGCGATGTACGTTCCCACCTATCACGAAGAGACCGATCTTTCCGTCCTGCATGCACTCATCGGAGCTCACCCGCTCGGTACGTGGGTGACGCAAGGCGATGGCGAGCTGATTGCAAACCACATTCCGTTTCTGCTTGATCCCATCAGGGGAAAACACGGCACGTTGATGGGGCACGTTGCCCGGGCCAATAATGTGTGGCAGATGTTTTCGACTTCCGTTAGCTCGGTCGTCGTGTTTCAGGGCACCGAGACGTACATCTCGCCGTCCTGGTATCCAAGCAAGCACGCCCACGGCAAGGCCGTTCCAACGTGGAATTATGCGGTCGTTCACGCCCATGGGCTGCCGCATGTAATCGAGGATCGCGATTGGCTGCTCGCGCATATCAACCAGCTCACCAACGTGCACGAGGCAGGACAGGCCGTTCCCTGGAAGGTTTCGGACGCGCCGCAGGATTTCACGGACCGGATGTTGGGCGCGATCGTCGGAATCGAAATCCCGATTGAAAGGCTGGTGGGCAAGTGGAAGGTCAGTCAAAACCGGCCTGAACCCGACAAGCTTGGTGTCGTCGCCGGATTGGTGGCGCGAAACGATCCGGCCTCGCGAGAGATGGCATCGCTGGTGCGTCGGCATATCTCGCGAACCGAGGACTAGAATCCCGAGGACTAGAATCGAAAGTTCGCCATACCCTGCGGAAACTTCCAAGCGAACTTTTACGCGCCCGTGGTCAGGCCCCGCCTTGGCGCGACTTTTTCCCGCGGCTTGGTTCCTGCTATCACGACCGCTTGCAGGCGGAACATCGGCCCGCGACAGGCGTTGCCCGCAGGAAGGAAGGAGCCGTGCCATGCGCGCTTCGATGGCTTATTTCGCGGGTTTGGGAACCGTGGTCGTTGCGATCGCCGCCGGCCTTGGCGGCGGACTGTTGTTTGCCAACATCGTTAGTCCGCATTCGCCCAAGGCGGAGATGACAAAGCTCGAGCGGCGCATGTCAGGTGAGCCGATCCCGGCCGCCAACGCGCCGGCCGCGCCGGTGCCGTATCTGGCGGCAACGCAGCCGCCTTCGGCTGACCCGGCGGTTGCTGCGGCGCCAATGCAAGCGGAGCCAACTCGGCCGCAGACGGAAGCGGCCAATCGCTCGCCGGCCGCCGCGCAACCGGCCGAACAGACCGCCGCGAACGAACCGACGGCGAAACCACAGGGTACGCCGAGGCAACAGGATATTCCGAAGCAATCCTCAGCGCCGGCCGAGCCGTCTGCGACGCGTGAGCCGGCGGCGAAGCCCGAAGAAGCTTTCGCCAAAGCGCGCGAAGCCGATACGAAGCGAGCGACGGAGAAGCGCAAGGCCGAGCGCCGCCAGCAATGGGTCGACCGGCGGCAACTTCAGCGACGCGAAGACCAGGAATTGCAAGAGGTCGAGCGAAAGGTGAGGGAAGACACCGAGCCGCGCGACTTTTCGGAGCAGCCCGTGAGAGCCTTCACTGAGCGCCCCGTGACAATCGAGATGCCAGGGATGAGGCTGTTCGGGCAGGATGAGGACGGGCAGTGATCGCTTGCGCCGATCATGCAGATCCGGCTACCGCGGCGCGAACTTGTAGCGGAAGGTGCAGCTCGGCGCGCCCTGCATGATCGTCTGGGAACGATCGAGGCTGACCTCGCCGCCGGCCGCCGCGGCAATGTCGAAATCGGCATGGCAGACTAGCAGCGCGCCGAGTTCCGGCTCGCCGAGCGCGCGAAAGAACTCGGCGAAGCGGCAGCTCGTCACGTCGATATGCAAGGCTTCCTCGTCCTTGCGCAGGATGTTGAACGTGACTTCCCGTTCGGTGACATCATTGAAAGCGCCCTGCATCGCGACCCATTTGCGCCGCGGGCTGCCTTCGACGTCGTTGCCGATTGCCGCAAAGAGCTGCTTCGACCAGTCGCGCAGCGCGTCTTTGACGATGGCGTCGGCCTTTTCCTTGCCGATTTTGGCCCGCAACGCGCGCATCACCGGAACCAGGACCTGGGCCTGGATGCGGGTCTTGTCCAACATCGATATGTTCGGATCCACCAGATAGCTGTCGAGCACGCTCATCACCGTTTCCTCCTGGGCGAACGCTGCGTAGCCTAGCCCCGCGCGACACTAGGTCGATGCCGCGGCCGCGCCAAACCAGCATTGCTCTTGCGGTGCGATAGAAAATCTATTGCAGCTTTGCGATCGATGCTGCGATAATGGCCGGGCCATGACGTACCTGCTCCCGCCGCTGAACCCGCTGCGCGCCTTCGAAGCGGCTTCGCGCCATCTCAGCTTCAAGCTCGCCGCCCATGAGCTGCATGTGACGCCGGGCGCTGTCGGCCAGCAAGTGAAGGCGTTGGAAGAACGGCTCGGCGTGCGTCTGTTCGAGCGGCTGCACAAGCAGCTGATGCTGACCCCCGCGGGGCGGGATTATGTGGTGTCCGTGCGCGACGGCTTTCGCCGCATCGCCGACGCCACGGCGCGGCTGAAGCCTCACGGGGTCGCGACGGTGCTGACGATCGGCGTCCATCCCCGATTCGATCTTGGCCGTCTGGCCCCGGACGATTTCCGCGCCGCCAATCCGACGATCGGCTTGCGCATCGTCGAGCCGGCCGGACTGCACGAACTGGCGGAGGGCAAGATCGATGCGCTGATCGACCGCAGCCTTGGTCACCACCCCGGCCATCGCTGCGATCGCCTCGAGGGCGGTTCCCGCGTTGGCGACTACCTGATCTGTCCGGAGGGAACCGCCGACTGCCCGGAAATCGAAAGCTTGCGGGCATGGCTTCGCAGCGCCGATTCGGCCGGGCGTGCCGCGCGCTTCCCGCGGGTGGTCGCGAGCGGGCTATAGCCGGTCTTGCCGCGCGTGCTCCCGTCGCTCAACCGCGAGGGAGAAGCCTTTGGCTCAGGCAAGTTGTTCCGCGATTGCTTTGCGAACCTCGGGCCGTTCGGACATCCGGCTTCGGTGGTCGATGACCTTTGGGAATCGGGAAGGATCCACGCCGTCCTGCTCCAGCCACTGCGCCATCGTGAACAGGTAGGGATCGCAGATCGTATACATCTCCCCCATCACCCAAGGCCCCCGCAGCATTTTTCGCTCGATGAGATCATAACACGACGCCACCGATTCCGGCACCTTGCGCTGCATGGCTTCGATTGCCGCCGCATCGTCGGCCCATCGATATCCGCGCATGCGGTGGGCATGGGCGACGTGCAGCGTCGCGCACAAATAACTGTTGAAGGATTGCACTTGCGAAAACGCGAACGGCTGGTCGAGCGGCGCCAGGCGCGCCTGCGGGAAGCTCTGGGCGATAAAGGCGAGAATCGCCGGCGTTTCCGTCAAAATCCCGTCGCCGGTTGCGAGAGCCGGAACCCGGCCTTTGGGATTGACGGCGAGGTATTGCGGCTTGCGCTGCTCGTCGGCGGCGAAGTCGATCCGCACCGTCGTGTATTCGGCGCCGGCATTTTCCAACGCGATGTGCGACGCCAGCGAGCAGGTATGCGGAGCATAAAACAGCTTCATCATGGAGGTCTCTCCTTGGCGGTGATGCAGGGGATGCGCCCCCGCGCTCAACTTGTCTTGCACGATCGTCTAGTCGGCAACCCCTTCGACAATGATGAAGTCGGTGTCCGCGTATTTCTGCCGGATCGCTCGCGCGCTCCGGTATTCCGGACTTTCGTAGCAAGCGAACGCCGTGGTCCGGTCGGCGAATTCGACGACGACATTTCGTTCGCGGGCGCTTCCCTCCATCGTTTCGAATGCGCCGCCGCGCACGATGAATCTTGCGCCGAATTTTTGAAACGCCGGTGCAGCGGCGGCCAGATATTCGGGGTATCTTTGCTCGTTCCTGACCGAGACTCGCACAATCCAGTAAGCCTTCGCCATTCTCGCTCTCCTTCAGCGTTTCCAGTCGATATGTCGGCGAACCAATCGCCGGCGCCGCGATCTTTACGCGGCGAACGACATCCGATAAAATGAATAATTATGATGATTTCAATCTTCTGAAGAGATATATCGAACTGTCCGATCTGCGCATCTCCGGTGCCGTCGTGCGCGATGGCGGCGTGACGCGCGCGGCGGAACGGTTGCATCGTGTGCAATCCAACGTCACCACCCGGATCAGGCAGCTGGAAGACGATCTCGGCGTGATCTTTCGGACAACCGCTACCCACTTTTCTTTCCGGATCATGCTCTAGACAGCATCCAGGAGGAATGGTACGAGATCGTACCTATTTGGTACCAAGCCGTACCGCCGGGTATGAAATATCGATCCGATCGGCCTGCCGGCAGGGAGCGGTGAGTGCGTTGATCAAATCGTTTTTCCGTGTGACGCGTTCGAGCGATTGGCAAAGGAATTCGCAATGCCCGGCATCACCAACATTCTACTGAACACCCCCTTGTGGGTGTTCGGCCTCTTGGCGGCCCTGACATGGTTGGGGGTGCAGGCTTTGCAGGCTCGTACTTTGCCGATTTGGCGCGTGCTGGCCACCCCGGCGATCTTCATCGCCTGGGGCGTTGCTTCGCTGGTCGAGCGATCTTTGTCGTCGCCGAGGCTGATCGCCGACTGGTTGATCGCGGTAACGATCGCGGCCGGGATCGCGGCAGCGATGAGCCGGCTCGACAACATCAGGATCGACCGCGCGCGACAACTCGTTTCGTTGCGCGGAAGCCCATTCCCGATAATTCGAAATCTGCTGATTTTCGCGGTAAAATATGGATTGGGTGTCGCGCTCGTGCTCGCGCCCGCGTTTCGCTCCGAGCTTTCTCTCGCTGACACGGCCGTGTCGGGGGCGACCGCCGGCTATTTCCTCGGTTGGCTGGCGCGGTTCGCCGCGATCTATCGGCGCACGGCCGACCCGATTGCCGCTCCTGCGCAACCGTGAGCAGGCGGGGGCAATCCCAAGCAGCGGAAGACAATCGTCCAGCACTCGCAAGTTACCTCCGGAGGATTAAATGTCGTCAAGAAGTATCGTGGTCGCCGTCGCTATCGCGGTCGTTGCAAGTGTTACATCACCGTGGCTGGCATCTTCGCCGGCGCAGAACGCCAACATCGGCGCGACACTGGTCGATCGCTACATAGCTGCATTCAACAATCACGATGCCGACGCCTTGGCTGAAATCATGGCGGAAAAATATCTCCAGCATAATGGCCGCGCCGGGCAGGGGCTCGCCGGGACGCAGGCGACCGTCAAGAGCTACTTCGCGACCTTTCCCGACATGCACATGCAGCTCGAGGACACCGTCATCAGTGGCGACAAGGTCGTCGCACGGATTACGCTGACGGCGACCCATAGCCATCCGGTTCAGCTTGGTCCCGGCGCCCCGGTATTTCAGCCGACCGGCAAGAAATTGACATGGGGCGACATCGACATCTGGCGCGTCGCCGACGGCAAGTTCGTCGAGCATTGGGATCAAGCCGATCTCGCGGGCCTCGCCAGGCAGATGCGCAGTGATTGAAACCCGATTTATCGATCGCCAGGAAGCGATCGGCGGCGTTCGTCTGCAGGACCACGCCACGACGGCGCCGATCAGCTAGTCTGCGTCTCGTCGTATTTAAGCCGCCGCCGCGCGAGCGGCGCGGTGGGACCACATTGATTATGACCGGACCAGTTGGTACCAATGTTGGGTCTGCTGCAAGCAGCAGACCAGATCCGATGGACCACGAAAATCGAGCGACCCGATCCCTCAAGACCAGGTGTGTACGACGCCGGTCTGCCAGAAGGACCTAGATGGTAAAGACACGATTGAAATCCGGGAAGCCGGCCGATGCATCATTCAAATCTCCATTGCGGGAACGGGTCCTGAACGCCGCATTTTCGGCGTTCATGGAAAAGGGCTACGCGGCTGCCAGCACTCTCGAGATCGCGACCCGCGCCAAAGTCTCCAAGCGAGAGCTTTACCAGATATGCGCGGACAAGCCCGCGTTGCTCCGGCAGGCGATTGCGGAGCGTGCGCAGCGGATGCGGCTGCCGCTCGATCTGCCACCTGCGACCGACCGCGAGGCCCTTGCGGCCACGCTCAAGGCGCTAGGTATCTCGACGCTGGCCGGCATCTGCGATCCGGCCGTGCGCGCGGTCCATCGGCTTGTCATCTCTGAATCTGTTGAGGCACCGGAAGTGGCTCAAACACTCTACTCAAGCCGCGCGGCAGGCCGTGCGGCGCTTGCCCGGACGCTCGCGCGCGCCCAGGCCGATCGCCTGCTCGGAAAAGGAGATCCAGCGGCGATGGCGGCCGATTTTTTCGCCCTGCTGATCGGTGATCTGATGATGCGGCTGTTGTTGCGTGTGGCCGACCCGCTCTCGCCACAGGCAATCGAGCGCAGGGCGCGCGATGCCACCGAAAAATTCCTGCGCCTATATTCCTAAGACCCGCCGTAGAAGCCGGACCGATTCCGGTCGCGGCCTTCTAGAGCAAGATGACTTTCTTCGAATCGTCATCCCCGCTCTATCTTTTTGATTGAGCATGATCTTTTCGGAAAACCGGTGCCCACTTTTCCGGATTATGCTCTACTCATAAAATTCAGGGGCGCGGCGCCGCGCATCGCTCGACGGCTTGTCGTGGTTGATCCAGAGTTGCGCGGGCTTGTCGTCGAGGATATGCGCGATTTTTTCCATCGACGCGGACGATTGATCCTTGTCGGTGTTGAACCCGGGAACCCTGCGGTTGTCCCAGTTCGACTGAAAGTGCACGGCATCGCCGGACAGCACGACATAACCTGTCTTTGGGAGATGGACGAGCAGCGACTGGTGTCCGGGCGTGTGGCCGGGCGTCGACAAGGCCGTCACGCTGCCATCGCCGAACAGATCCTTGTCGCCCTCGAGCAGCTCGAGCTTTTGCTCGGGGCTGAACGGTTTCAGCGGCTGTTTCAGGCCGTACTCCCATTCCGCCTTCTGCATCACCAGCGTCGCGTCGGGAAACTGGTCGACATTGCCGATATGATCGGGATGGACGTGCGAGATCGCTAGATATTTTACGTCCGCGGGCTTGACGCCGAGCGCGGCGAGGGCCGCCGCCAGCGTTTGACGGCGATGCCAGGTCTGGCCGATCGTCTGCACCGTGAAACCATCAGGCAGTGCGGCGACGCGGTCGCTGATCCCGGTGTCAAACAGCAGATAGCCGCCGCTGCCGTGATGAAGGAGATAACAATTGTCGGCGAGATCGATCGGCACCCCGGCGTTAACGCCCGGCGACCAGCGCGACTGGTCGATCGCATGCGTCCAACCGCAATCGATGACGTAGAGCCGATCAAGCTGGCCCGCCCTTGCGGTTGACGCGACAACAAGCAGGATCGCGGCCAAGAGTACGCTGCGCATAATTGCCTCCATGCAGGATATGGTGCCGCTGGCTCTCTCAACGGTTCCGCCGGGTCCTTCCCGCGCGGTTGGTTCGCTCAGAAGATCAGTAGGTGATCTTGATGGTGATCGACTTGTTTTGATCGCCAACGTCAAACGACGCCTTGGAAAACTGCGGCGGAGCCGCAGCTTCACGCGCGTCGTTCGATACGCCGTATCCCTCGGTCGGCAAGCCAACGGGATCGGTGTCCAGCTTGCCGTTGTCATTCTCGTCATGAAACGAGGTCATCGCATATTTTCCGGGCGGCAGATTGTGCACGGTAAAGCTGACCGGACCGCCGGACGCCTTGATCCGAAATGCACTGAACGGTGTTTTTCGAAAATCGGCCTCGCTGTTGAAGAGCGCCGCGGCTACGGAACCATTGGAATTTTTCACCCCGCTGAGGGTCACGGTCAGGTCCGCGGCGCTGGCGGCGGTCGCAAGTAGCAGTGTCAACAAGCCGGCACCGAGGAACTTCCACATCGTCTTCTCCCTGGACGTTTCGCCGCGCAAATCTAGGACCCTCGCGAACGCAAGCCGCTCGGGGTTTCGGTACCCAATCGTACCAACTGGCCGATGATGTAGTACGCGCGGGTACCGGTCAAGGAATTTGTTGATGGCCGGTCATGCCGGAGAGGCCTTGCGCTTGACACCAATGGTACCGAGGGGTGCCACCGGAATGAGGCAGGCGGCGGTGTCCGCCCGCGCAACGACAGGAGCACGGCATGACGTCAGACACGAACCCCAGCCCGGCTATCGACCGCCGCGACTTTCTTGCGAACTCGGGCGCTGTCGCGGCGACATTGGCCGGGTCACGGCTGGCCGAGGCTCAGCCTGCGGCCGCGACCAACGAGCAATCGGCGGCCGACCGCCTCAAGTCAAATCAACAGGGACTCAAGCTCGAGAAGGCCGGCAGTGTGTTCCTGATCGGCATCAACCGTCCCGAGGCCCAGAACCGCATCGACTTTCCGACCTACATAGGGCTCGGCCAGGCCTATTTCGAGTATGAGCATGACGATGCACTTAGGGTCGCCGTGCTGTATGGCGTTGGCGCGGACTTTTCCCGCGGTCTTGATCCGCCATCCTGGGCCAAGGCGCTCAGCTCGCCGCTGCCGCAAGGGAACAACTTCATCGATCCGCTCGGCACGACCGGGGCCGAGCGATCGAAGCCCTTGGTGGTTGCGGTCCAGGGACAGGTCGTACGCATCGCCCACGAGCTGTTTCTCGCCGGCGACGTTCGGGTTGCGGCGAGCGACACCGTCTTCAACCAGGGCGAGGTCTTTGGCGGTGTGTTCCCGGGCGGCGGTGGCACGGTCCGGTTTGTCCGGGAAGCCGGCTGGGCCAACGCCATGCGTTACATGCTGAGCGGCGAGAGCTGGAGCGCCGAAGAGGCCCGCCGCCTCGGCCTTGTCCAGGATATCACGGCACCGGATAAGCAGCTCGATCGCGCGGTTGAGCTTGCAAAACGAATTGCCGCGGCAGCGCCGCTCGGTGTGCGGGCAACGCTTGCCTCGGCGCATCGCTCGCTTGCAGAGGGAGAGAAGGCAGCCTTCGCCGCCCTGCAACCGGAGTTCATCCGGCTGTTTCGAACCGAGGACCGGCAAGAATTCATTCGTGCGCAGCAGGAGAACCGCGCGCCGGTATTTGTGGGACGGTAGCGCGAGCTTGTCCGAGGGCCATTCAAATGAAATCCCTGCTGAAGCGCATCGGTCCCATGATCTTGCTCGCTACAATTTCCGGTCCGGCATCCGCGCAGCAAGCGCCCACTCCGTTCAAGCAGCCCCCCTTTACGCTCCCGGATGACGTGAGCGTTCGCAAGGCAACGATCTGGAGCGAAGGGACGAGGCTTTCCGCCTCCCTCTATTCGCCGAAGGGCGCGGTCGGCAAGCTGCCCACGATCATCATGGCATATGGCTGGGGTGGCACCATGGAGAGCGTTCGGATCGAGGGCGCGAAATTCGCCAAGGCCGGATATCTTGTCGTCATGTTCGATCACCGCGGCCGGGGTGAAAGCGATGGACGCGTGATCCTGTCGGCACCCGCCCCGGCGGAGCGGCATGGCAATCGCTTCACAGCCGAAGTGGTCGAATTGCGGGAAATCAGGGACCCTCTCGCCGACGTCGAAGATCTCTTCAACGTCGTGCATTGGGTGCAGGCCGAGCCGCAGAGCGACACCAGCCGCATCGGTATTTGGGGCACCAGTTTTGGCGGCGGTACTGCCGCCTATGTCGCGGGCTTTGATCGTCGCATCAAGGCGATCCACGCTAGGTGGCGCCGCTCGAACTGCGTGCACTTGATCGGCTGGGTTATAGCGACGGCACCAAGCGGGCGCGCGGCGAGCTCGAATATCCGAAGCCGGGCTTGGTCGTCGTGTCCGGCCTGCTCGGTGCGCCGATCGCCGAGCACTTCATTCGCTATTCGCCTGCTCAAACCCTGATGGCCGCGCCCGACTGCGCCGTGCAAATCGTCCTTGCCGGCAAGGAGGAGCTGTTCGACACCCGCCCTGTCGTCGCGGCTTACGAAAACTTCCGGGGCACCAAAAAGAATCTGGTGACGATCCCGGACATCGGCCATTACGACATCTACGGCACGGCCCGCGACGAGGCGGACCGGCTTGCGATCGCGTGGTTTGACAAGAATCTGAAATGATGGCGCCGGTCGTTCGGCGCAATATGCGCGCGTTATTGCGCCTCTCGTACGCGCACCTCGACAAATCCGATTTCGTCCAGCTCAAAACGATAGCCTGCATCTTGTTCCGGAAATACGGTTTTCATGACGCTTCCGGTCATCACGACCTGGCCCGCTCTTAAGCCTGCGCCCCGCGACCCCAGCTGCGTGGCAAGCCACGCCACGGAATTGAAGGGATGCCCGAGGATGTCGCGTCCGCGACCTTCGCCGATTGCAACACCGTCCTTCGTTGCACGCCCGGGCACGCCCTCCAGATCAGGCCACTTCGTCGCAAATTCCGACAGCACTATGCCGCCGTTCCAGGAATTGTCCGCAACAAGCGAACGAACGTCGAGGTTGCCATAGTCCGCGCCTCGGTCGTCCACGAGTTCGACGGCCGCGCAAACGCCGTCGATGTGAGATGCGATCATCTCTGTGGTCCACGGCAGGCCTGTGATCGGGACGTCTGATTTGATGCGAACGGCGATTTCAAATTCGAGGCCCAGTCGCCCGAAATCCGAGCGCCGGATCGTTGCTCCCGACCGGTACACGCGCCTTGCGAGCACGACACCCGCGATCGGATGGTCAATCCGGCAAAACACCTGCATCGGAACCGACGTCAGTCCGACCTTGTAGCCCACGGCGTCGCCGTGCTCGCTTCGGAGAAGCGCGACATAGCTCTCCTGGATATCGTAGGCGTCGGAGATCGTGGCGGGTCCGTCCGGCGGACCCAGCGGCTTGAACCGCACATTGGCCTCGTGCTCTGCGAGCAGCTGTTCGGCCGCGCGCCGGGCCGCGACATCCTCCATGGGTTCTCTCCCTTTTTCAATCTTGGCGTCTAGCCTGCGCCGCGCTTTGCAATTTGCGACCCCGGATAAACAAGACTTTCATTATCTCGTCCATCAAATATTGTGTTGATGGATCGACCTCAATGTGGTGCGCCAGGCAAACGTGACCCGGATGAGCCAAGGCATAATCGGTGAGCCAAGCGCATGTGCAGGCTCTCGTAGAGGGGAACGACCGTCTGTTGCGATAAATAACGTTCATGGCGAGGCCATCATCATGGCTGGCTCGGGCATGTGCACCGGCAGCCGCGTGTGCCACCACTTGCAGCACAATCTAGGTCGCGTGGATTCGAGCGTCGTGTTCGTCGGCTACGCGAGCGAGTCGGTACGCACTTAAGATTAGCCTTGACGCGCTCGCCGAAGAATTCGCGGACTCGTCTGTGATCTGAAGCAGAAATTTGCTCGACGGCCGCGAAATGACCAAAATCGGCACGGCCAGACCGGACGTCGTCGGGCAATTCGGTTAGACCCATCCTGTTCTTGCGCTAGCAGCGAACAGACCGTTCACCCATTCGCTATCGTCTCGCGTCATCTGAGGTCATGTGAGCTTCGTAAATCGCGATCGTTCCCGTCGATAGCCGCTTTCTCCGGGGAGCTAGGGAGGTTCACCGCCTCCTCGTCGCAGAGCGATCGTGAGAGAAGGATTGAACCGCTCACCGGCTCCGCGGGGCTTCCTTCGTAGGTAGCTGTGATCATGTTCATCTCCTTGAGGACGAGCGACAACGGCAAAAGGGTCGTATCCCGCTCGATGACCGCGCCACCCATCACCGTGGCCCCGAAGGCGACGGTGCAGCCGTCTTGGATGTGAGTTCGCTTCACCTTCAGCATCATGTTCTCGAAGGTGTGAAACTGCAGAAAGCCGTCGATAACACAATTATTGCCGAAGCTCACCGCGTTCCAGTCGGAGCACTGCATTGGCCGGATCACGATTGTCCCGTAGCCAATATGACATCCCATCCATCGTAGGATGGAATTCGCGAGAACAGTCCCGGCGCCGAACACGAGAGGACTCCTGCACCAGACAAAGAAGCAGTCCTGTGCGAAGAAGTAGGCGAAGTGGCGCCAGGACCAGAACGGGGTCGAGTGATTGGCTCCCCATTCGCTGCCGATGAGGGACTTCTTGATCGCGACGCTGAACAGGACCAGACTGACTTCTACGAGGATCAGAGTAATCAGCGCGCTGGCGATTGGGTGTCCGCCCAATCTCAGCAAACAAACATACAGAACCGGGAAGACGATCATCTCGGTGATGGGCAGCATGCCGATGCTCAGGAAGTCGAACAGGAAGACCCGGGTCAGGAAGAGGGGAAAGTCCGGCAGTCCGTGGGTTTCGTTCTCCGCCTCGAATGACGCGCTCGCGAATTTCACCGGCGGATTTCCCGCCACCGTAATTGGCTCGCCAAGCCGGGACCGCATTTGTCGTCGGAACTGTATATCATTACCCGGCGTGGAGACGCCCAGCAGGAAGTTGGATGGGAAATTCCCGTACTCCGCTACACAATTGTTACCGCCGAAGAAATTCCGCGGCATATCGAGGCGGCGCAGCTTGAAGTGCTCGGCGCCATAATCGAGCATGCTAGTGAAACATCCGTTGGAGAAGAAAACCTGGGAGTCGGCGGCAACAGCCTCCGGGACGATGTTGAACATGACGTCGCACTCGGAGGCGCCAAGCCGCGGGAAGTGCATGCCAGCGAGAGCCCTCAGGTACTGCCCAGTGATGGTCCAGGTCCACAGTCTCTGGATGCCGTTCAATCTCTTCATTCTGTACATGAGGAGAGCGCCGCTGAGCCCGCGCGAGGGATACAGACCCGGCGAAACGGCCGTCCAGCGTAGGAAGAGGCAGCCCAACAGAGAGGTCACGACGACGGTGCCCCAGCTGA
>JBATYU010000081.1:0-2213 GCA_049674245.1 Bradyrhizobium sp.
GCCTCGGTCGACACCGAGTGGCAGGAGTTCTTCAAGAGCCTGAAAGACAGCCCGGCCGACGTTCAAAAGAACGCCGAGGGGCCGTCCTGGGGCCGCGCCAACTGGCCGCTGACGCCGCGTGACGAACTGACGTCGGCGCTCGACGGCGACTGGGCGGAGGTCGAAAGAGCGGTCGGCGCCAAGATCGCAGCCAAGGCGCAGGTCCAGGCGAAGGGCGCCGAGGTGACGGTGGCCGAGCTGCACCAGGCAACGCGCGATTCGGTGCGCGCGCTGATGCTGATCCGCGCCTACCGCATGCGCGGCCACTTTCACGCCAAGCTCGATCCGCTCGGCATCGAAGCGCCGCGCGACCGCGAAGAACTCGATCCACGCTCCTACGGTTTTGTCGAGGGCGACTTCGACCGCAAGATCTTCCTCGACCATGTGCTCGGCATGGAATATGCGAGCTTGCGCGAGATTGTCGCGATCTGCGAGCGCACCTATTGCCAGACGCTCGGCGTCGAGTTCATGCACATTTCCAACGCGGCGCAGAAATCCTGGATCCAGGAACGCATCGAAGGCCCGGACAAGGAAATCAGCTTCACCCGCGAGGGCCGCCGCGCGATCCTGAACAAGCTGGTCGAGGCCGAAGGCTTTGAGAAATTCTGCGACGTCAAGTTCACCGGCACCAAGCGCTTCGGGCTCGATGGCGCCGAATCGCTGATCCCCGCGCTCGAACAGATCATCAAGCGCGGCGGCAATCTCGGGGTAAAGGAAATCGTGGTGGGCATGCCGCATCGCGGCCGCCTCAACGTGCTGACCCAGGTGATGGGCAAGCCGCACCGCGCGCTGTTCCACGAATTCAAGGGCGGCTCCGTCAATCCCGACGCGGTCGAAGGCTCCGGCGACGTCAAATATCATCTCGGTGCGTCATCGGACCGCGAGTTCGACGGCAACCGCATCCATTTGTCGCTGACCGCCAACCCGTCGCATCTGGAGATCGTCGATCCGGTGGTGCTCGGCAAGGTGCGCGCCAAGCAGGACCAGCATGGCGATCCGCCGGACATGCGCATTTCGGTGCTGCCGCTGTTGATGCATGGTGACGCGGCGTTTGCCGGCCAGGGCGTGGTGGCGGAATGCTTCAGCCTTTCCGACCTGAAAGGCTACCGCACCGGCGGTTCGCTGCACTTCATCGTCAACAACCAGATCGGCTTCACCACCTATCCGCGCTACTCGCGGTCCTCGCCGTATCCGTCCGATGTGGCGAAGATGATCGACGCGCCGATCTTCCATGTCAACGGCGACGACCCGGAAGCCGTGGTGTTCGCGGCCAAGATCGCGATCGAATTCCGGCAGAAATTCCACAAGCCCGTCGTCATCGACATGTTCTGCTACCGCAGGCATGGCCACAACGAAGGCGACGAGCCGATGTTCACCCAGCCGGTGATGTACAAGAGGATCGCGGCGCATCCCCCCACGCTTGAGATCTACGCCAAGCGTCTGATCGCCGAAGGCGTGATGACCGAAGGCGAGGTCGACAAGGCCAAGGCCGATTGGCGCGCGCGGCTCGACGCCGAATTCGAGGCCGGCACCGGCTACAAGCCCAACAAGGCCGACTGGCTCGACGGCAAATGGGCGGGCTTCAAACATGCCGATCAGGAAGAGGACGCGCGGCGTGGCGTCACCGGCGTCGATGTGGCCGCGCTGAAGGAGATCGGCCGCAAGATCACCAAGGTGCCCGACGGCTTTAGGGTCCATCGGACCATCGCGCGCTTCCTGGAAAACCGGGTGAAGGCGATCGAAAGCGGTGCCGGGCTCGACTGGGCGACCGGCGAAGCCTTGGCGTTCTGCACGCTGCTGCAGGAAGGCCATCACGTGCGCTTGTCCGGACAGGACTCCGAGCGCGGCACCTTCTCGCAGCGCCATTCGGTCTTGATCGATCAGGAGGACGAAAGCCGCTACACGCCGTTCAACCATCTCGGCGGCGATCAGGGCCATTACGAGGTCATCAACTCGCTATTGTCGGAAGAAGCCGTGCTTGGCTTCGAATACGGCTACTCGCTGGCCGAGCCGAATGCGCTTGCGATGTGGGAAGCCCAATTCGGCGATTTCGCCAACGGCGCCCAGGTGCTGTTCGACCAGTTCATCTCCTCGGGCGAACGTAAATGGCTGCGCATGTCGGGTCTCGTCTGCCTGCTGCCGCATGGCTATGAAGGGCAGGGGCCGGAGCATTC
>JBATYU010000082.1:0-1527 GCA_049674245.1 Bradyrhizobium sp.
CCACCGATTTCGCCACGTCGTCCGCCGTCACCCCCAGTACGCCCGCTTGCTCGCGGTCTACGGCGACCTTTACCGTCGGGTACTCGAGTTCCTGCTCGAATCCCAGGTCTCGCAGCGTCGGCACCTGTGCCAATTTCGCTCGCAGCTTATCGGCGTATTGGCGGCTATCGGCGAGGTTCGGCCCACTCACTGCCACTTCGATTGGTGTCGGCGCGCCGAAGCTCATCACCCGGCTGACGATGTCGCTCGGCTCGAAAGAAAAGCGCACACCCGGCAGTTCCTGAGGCAATTTCTGACGCAGCCGCTCCTTCAAATCCTCGATGCCGATCCCGGCGCCGCGCTTGAGCTGCACTTGCAGCACCGCTTCTTCGGAGCCGGAACTCCAGAGATAAATCGTATTGATGGGGTAATTGGGCGGCTGGGTACCGACAAAACCCAAGCTGATGTCCACGTTATCCGGCCCGACCTCGCGCTTGATCGCGTCGAGCGTTTGCAGCGCGATCTGCTCCGTGCGCTCGATGCGCGTTCCCGCCGGAGCGCGGAGATGCAATTGGAGCTGGCCGGTGTCCACAATCGGAAAAATCTCGGTACCGAGAGAGCCGCCGACCAGGAAAATGATCGCGCCGCTGATGACGAGATAAGAAAGCACGACGGTGCGGCGCCGTTTCATGACGGCGCGCGCGAACCGATCGTACCTGGCACGCAGCCGATCGAAAAACGTCTCTTGCGGCTTGTGGTGCGTGCCCGGATTGCGCAGCATCCAGACCGACAATACCGGCACAAAGGTACTGGAAAGCAGATACGACCCCACCATCGAGAAGCCGACTGCCAACGCCAGCGGTACGAACAGGTTGCGCGCAGCGCCGGTCATGAAGAAGGCGGGAATGAACACCGCCAGAATGCAGAGCATGGCAACGAACCGGGGCACCGTCGTCTCGGCCGTGGCCTCGCTCGCGGCGCGGGCAAGGCCGCGACCATCGGCAAGATGGGTGTGGATGTTCTCGATGGTGACCGTCGCCTCGTCGACCAGGATGCCGACGGCCAACGCCAACCCGCCCAAGGTCATGATGTTGATCGTCTGACCCGATACCCAGAGCGCCGTCACCGACGCGAGGATCGCGAGCGGAATGTTCAAGACCACGACGAGCGAGCTGCGCCAATCCCGCAGGAACAGCAGCACCATCAAGCCTGTGAGCACCGCGCCGAGCGCGCCTTCGAAGAACAGGCCCTGGATGGCGCGGGTCACGTAAGGAGACTGGTCGAACTGGTAACTGACCTGAACATCGTCAGGCAGTACGGATTGGAAGCGTGGCAAGTTGGCTTTGACGGCCTGGACGACCGCGAGCGTCGAGGCGTCCGCGCGTTTGGTTACGGGGATGTAGACCGTGCGGCGTCCGTCCACCAGCGCGTAGCCGGTCTGGATGTCGGCGCCGTCTTCGACCGAGCCGACGTCGCGTATGAAGATCGTCTGCGTCCCCTGCGAACGGATCGGAATGTCGTTCAGGCCTTTGATATCCCCGACAACGG
>JBATYU010000083.1:0-5715 GCA_049674245.1 Bradyrhizobium sp.
GGTTGCGATAGACCGGGCTGCGCTTCTCTTGGAGCGAGCGGCGGAATTCCTTGGCATCCTCGCTCTGAAGAATGCGACCGAACTCCACCGGCAGGGCGGCGAGCGCGGTGGCTTCCTCGGCGGCGAGCGCCTGGCGCGAGGAGGCAATCGTCGCCCGTACGCCAAGCGGCGCGGCGGCGGCGATCTTTGTTGCCAGCTCGATCGCGCGATCGAGTTGCTTGCCAGGTGCTGTGATCTCCTGAACGAGCCCGAGACGGCGGGCCTCCTCCGCGCCCCACTCGTCGCCGGTCAGCATGTAGCGCATCGCATTTGCCCATCCGACTTCACGCGGAAACCGCACGGTACCGCCGCCGCCCGCAAAGATGCCGCGCGCAACCTCGCCTTGGCTGAACACGCTATCTGTCGCCGCGACACGAATATCCGCGGCAAGGAAGAGCTCGTGACCGAGATACTTCGTGCCGCCTTGCACGGAAACCACGACCGGCTTTGAGCGAAGCGGCGGCCTGATGCCGACCGGGTTGATGAAATCGGGATCCTTTGGCGGCAACTGACCCGCGGCCTGCGCGGCGGCAAAGGCCGCCAAGTCCGCGCCGAGGCAGAAGTCGCGACCGACGCCGTACAGCACGGCAGCGCGCAGCCCATCGTCATGGTCGAGCTGGTAATATGCCTTCCCTAGTCCAATCTGGATCGGCGCATCCACCCTGTTCTGCGCTTCCGGCCTATCGATGCCGATCAGCAGCACCGCACCGCGTTGCTCCACGATAACCTTGCCGGCGGCGGCAGTCGAAGCAGGCGCGGCCGGTGTTGGCTGAGCCGGCGTTTGCTGGGCCTGCGCCTGGGCATTTGAAATTCCCGCGGCGAGGGCTGCGGCGCCAAGGCCGGCAACCATCAGGTCGCGTCGGCCAATGTGCGGAAGTGGCGGGTTATTTGCGTAATTCATGGGGGCCTCATCGGGAAAGGTTAAGTCAAATAATGCCTCGCAACGCGATACCTCGTGTTACGATACCTCGTTATGCTATGCTTTGGTGCGAAAATTAGTCAAGCTGAACCTTCGCCGCCACGCATTCACAGATTCGCGATTGGGTCAGTCAATCAAAAAGGATCATCGGTCCTGGCGCCTTCCAGACCGCGAATGATGTTGGCGTGCCGTTCGGACGCCGATCGAGGCCGCGGCGAGCGGAATACCAACACGGCGTTTGTCCTACGCGCTGGACCGTCACCCCCCTTAATCCTCTTCTTAGCCGCAATCGAAATCCTTCTTAGCCGCAATCGACATTCAAGTTAGCCACAATCGAAATTCAAGTTATGCCTGCCGCACAGCGGCTTTTGTCAACGAACGGTTGCTTCTTTTATTCCAGCATTTGGAGGTTGCGATGAGCTCAATTTCGAACGTTTCCATCCGCGCCATTCCCGAAACCCAAACCGGTTTTCATCCTCTCAAGGCCATCGCTCTGTTTTGCGGTCTCGTTTTGGTCGCGGCTCTCTGCCTGGCAACCTATGGCTTGGATCTGAGCCCAGGGCTTTTCTAACGGACCGTCACGGCGCCCGCACCTCCGCGAGATCGGCGGCGGAGGAAGCGGCGTTCCAAACATTTGCGCAGATCAGGAGGAGCGATGTCCAAGAGATGGATGATGCTGACCTGCATCTTGTTGGTCGGTTCTGCCGGACCGTCGCAAGCCCATCCGCTGGATTCTCCGGATATCGTGTATATCGACGGACTGCCATGTAACAGCCTTTGCCAGTCCTATATGGCATGGTCCCGCGCAGCGTCGTCGAAGTCTGCGCAATCCGCAACCGCGCAACCGGCCAAGCGTTCGACGAACGCTACGGCTCGCCGCGCGAGCTGGCTCTCCCGGGAAGGCTCGAAGCCCGCAGCGCCCGCTCGCCCAGCAAAACAGGCCGCGCCAAATCCCAACACGACGCCGGAAGCAAAGACCGCCGATTTGCAGCCTGCCGGTAACGCCGCCGCCATTTCCGATACAGTGCGACCGAACATTGCGGGTTCGCCTGCCAAGGCCGATGCAGCCGCCAATCCCAATTCCCGAACAATACAGGCGCAAGTCGCGGCCGCTACCGCGGTCGCCGAGCGCGTGACGATTGCCACGGCAGTCCCGGCGCCGGCACAGACGGCGAGTAATGCCGACCCGTCCAATCGTTCGGAGCCGGCTGTCGATGCGGAAAAGACCGCAACTGCGTCGCCAAACAACGCCAATCTTCTGGTTGCCCTTCTCATGGCTCGCCCGGACATCAAATCGGTGTCGGATCTCGCCGGTAAAGACATTGCGATCGACGACAGGCAATCCGCATCCAACGATAATGTCAGGACCGCGATCGTGGCAGCGGGCGCGGCTGAAGTCCAACTGAGCGAGGGTCAAACCATGGCGATCGATCGGTTGATCGGTGGCGAGGTGCCGGCCGCGGTTTTGACTTTGGTGTCTCCAGAAGCGGCAGAGGGGTTTCCCGAAATCGCAGGCTTCAAGATTTTTCGAATCCGACTATCGCCGCGTTGATTGAGGGCCCGTCTACGCGTTAACGCGCGCTTGCAGCGGGCGGCATCCTGTTCGCTCTTGAGGCATCGATGCGATTGGCCCGAGCGATGTCGGCAAATGCGCGTTCCAGATCGCCCATGCGATGGAAGACAATGGCGCGATCGACATAGGCATCCAATAAGTTGGGATCGAGCTCGATCGCCAAGTTGAAATTGACGAGCGCCAAATAGAGGTCGCCACTGCGATACGCCAGGACGCCGCGCTCGCGATAGTATCTGGCGTCGTTGACGCCGAAGTCGCGAACCGCGGGGACATTGTCGATTGCCGGGACGCTCCCCGTCGTCTCCGCAGGTGCAGCGGCCTCTGGCGTCGCCGCCTCTTTAGTCGCCGCCTCCTTAGTCGCCGCCTCGTTAAATGCCTCAGGAGCCGCTGGCGCGTCAGGAGCTGCGACATCCCTGGGCTTGTCGCGTGGATCCGTTTGGCCGGTCGTGTCGGATGGCTCCGTCGGTGTAGCGGCAGCGGTCTGCGCCGGTTCGCGGCTCGATACTTCGCTCGTTTGTGCTGGAAACAACGGTGCCTTGAACATATCTCCCAACAGCAGGAATCCTCCGATAAACGCCACCGAGAGGATGGCGATCGCGATGGCGTCGGGGGCTATCTTGCGGATCGGGCTCGAGGAGATGCCGCGCTCTCTCTCCGAACCTTGCTGCTGGCGTGCAACTCCGAGCAGCCGGTCATACATCGCTCGTTGCCGCTCATCCCTGAGAATGGCATAAGCGTGAACGATCTGCCTGAACCTATGTGGAGCATCCGGATCGCCGGGATTATTGTCAGGGTGGTTCGCTCTGGCAGCTCTGCGGTATGCGGCTCTAATGCGTTCAGCGTCGTCGTCCGGAAGTGCACCCAGTAATTCGTAAAGGGTTTTCATAATTACTCACGCAACTACTACTCTTCAGCGAGCGATCTTCTCCCATGCAATTCCCTGTCGTCTTTTAACCGACGATCGACAGGGCGGACACACAATCAAAAAGAAACCTTACTGCTGATTCCGGTGGCCGGTTTTAACCTAAATCGTGAAGGTTACTTCGGCTCGACAGGGGCCGATGTATCCCGGATCGATCTTCGGCCCGCGGTTGTCGGAGCAGGCCCAGATCATGAAGGACCGGCTGGCGTGACCCGAAGACGGAGGCTAGCTTCCCGAGACAACAAGAGGGAAACGCCAAGGTGTACGACTTCATCATTGTCGGTGGGGGCTCGGCGGGCTCGGTCCTGGCCCACAGGCTCTCCGCCAGGAGCGCCAACAAGGTCCTGCTCTGCGAGGCGGGACAGGATACGCCGCCCGGCCACGAGCCGCCCGAGATTCGCGACAGCTATTCGGGCACGGCCTATTTCGATCCGCGCTTCCACTGGACCGAGCTCAGGGTCACGACCCAGCTCGTCAGCCACAACAACCCGGAAGCGGAACGCCCTCCGCTCCGCAAATACGAGCAGGCGCGCGTGCTGGGCGGCGGCTCCTCGATCAACGGCCAGATGGCGAACCGCGGCGCGCCGACCGATTACGACGAATGGGAAGCGCGCGGCGCTGCGGGCTGGAGCTGGAAGGACGTGCTGCCCTACTTCAGGAAGGTCGAGCGCGACCTCGATTTCGACGGGCCGTTCCACGGCAAGGACGGCCGCATCCCCGTCCGTCGCATTCCAGAAGCGCATTGGACTCGCCACTCGCTAGCGGTCGCCGAGGCCTGCAAGCTCGAAGGCTACGCGTTCGTGCCCGACCAGAACGGCGAGTTCGTCGACGGCTATTTTCCGGTGACGCACTCCAATTGCGACGAACAACGCGTCTCGGCGGCGATGGGCTATCTCGATCTTAAGACGCGCGGGCGCCCCAACCTGACGATCGCGACCGACACGCTAGTCAAGGAGCTGCTGTTCGAGGGCACGCGCTGCGTCGGCGTCACGGCGCAAGTCGACGGCCGCGAACAACAATTCCGCGGCCGCGAGGTCGTGCTCTCGTGCGGCGCGATCCATTCGCCGGCGCATCTGTTGCGCGCCGGCATCGGCCCGGTCGGACACCTGAAGGAGATGGGCATTCCGGTTCGAATCGGCCTTGCGGGCGTCGGCCAGCGCCTGATGGATCATCCCTCGATCGCGCTGTCGTCCTTCATCCGCCGCGGCGCGCGCATGAATGGGCACACAAGGCGCCACATCCAGGTTGGGCTGCGTTACTCCTCGGGGCTATTAGGCGTGCCAAGGGGCGACATGTTTGTTGCCGCCCTCTCCAAGTCGGCCTGGCATGCGGTAGGTCACCAGATCGCTTCGCTGCTCACCTTCGTCAACAAGACCTACTCCGAGACCGGGCAGGTCAAGCTCGCCTCGCGCGAGGCGCTGATGGAGCCGATCGTCGAGTTCAACCTTTTGTCCGACCGGCGCGACCTCGACCGCCTGATGAGCGGCTTTCGCAAGATGGCGGGCTTGCAGATGCGCGCGCCGCTTAGCGCGGTGACCGACAAGCCGTTCCCGGCCTCGTATTCCGACCGCGTCCGCAAGATCGGCGTGGTCAACACCAGGAACAAGCTCATCACCGCGGTTGCCGCCGCGCTGATGGACGGGCCGGTGGCACTGCGCCGTTACATGATCGACAGGTTTGTGGTCGAAGGAGCAACCTTCGACCAGGTGATGGGCGATGACGAGGCGCTGGAAGCCTTCGTGCGCAAGGCGGCGATCGGCGTCTGGCACGCCTCGTGCTCTTGCCGCATGGGTGCTCCCGACGATCCGATGGCGGTCGTCGACACCCAAGGCCGCGTCAAGGGGGTGCAGGGCTTGCGCGTGGTCGACGCCTCGATCTTCCCGGTGGTGCCGTGCGCCAACACCAATTTTCCGACATTGATGGCGGCGGAAAAGATCGCCGAAGCGATGGTGTGAACGATGTTGCGGGACCGGCTGGTCGGTCGCAGCGAGTTGGGCACGTCTGAGATATGCCTGTGCACTCAGACAATGTCCGTTTTTCGGGGGGAAGACCGGAAGCAATCGGCGCACGGTCAAAACGGCGTTTTTGGACCCGAAGGGGACAAAGGCTCATCGAACAAGCCGCTGTTGAGAAGCCCTCTCCTTAAGGGCCTCTTCCCGGGCTGTCTGAACGGCGAACCACAAGCCGATCATCATGATGAGAGTACTTGTGCCCGCGACAAAGTTCTTATTGAGTTTGAAAAAATATCCGGCTGCTTGGATC
>JBATYU010000084.1:0-2902 GCA_049674245.1 Bradyrhizobium sp.
GCTCAGGGATGACCAGACGAGGCTCGCCGCTTTCGTCGACGAACGGCAGCGGCGGCAGGCGGCGATCGAGAAGGACAGGGAAGCCGAAGGCGCCCGCGCCATCGCGCTGTCGAGGCAGGTCGACAGCCTGCAGGGCCTGATCGCCAGAATGGAGCAGGATTTGAAGAGCGCCGCGAAGGCCGCCGCAACCGCGACCCTGCAGGGGGCGCCCGCGGCCGTGAATGGCAAGCCCAACCTGGCCGCCTTCAAGGACCCCGCCCGCAAGAGCCCGGCGATCGCATTTGCGTCCGCTAGAGGATTATTCGCGTTGCCGGTTAATGGCACCAAGATTCGCGAATTTGGTGGTTCCGACGGTGCCGGAGGCGTAGAAAAAGGCATTTCTTTGGCAACCAAGGCCAGCGCACAGGTCACAACGCCGTGTGATGGCTGGGTTGTTTACGCGGGTCCCTTCCGGAGCTATGGACAACTCTTGATCCTCAACGCCGGTGGCGGGTATCATGTGCTGATCGCCGGGATGGAGCGCATTTCGGTCAACATCGGCCAGTTTGTACTGACGGGGGAGCCGGTCGCGACCATGGGGACAAAGTCCCAGGTCGCTTCCATTCTCGCGACTAATGCGAGCCAGCCCGTGCTCTATGTCGAGTTTCGTAAAGACGGCACTCCAATCGATCCAGGTCCATGGTGGGCCGCAAATGAAGGCGAAAAGGTTCGCGGATGATGCGCAAGACTTCAGTAATTCTCCTCAGCGCCGCCACAGGCGCGGCGTTGACGCTGTTTGTAACCCAGCCGCGCGCCGTGCTGATGGGATCGAGTGCGCGAGCCGCCACCTCCGATACCTATCGCCAGCTCAATCTGTTCGGCGACGTGTTCGAGCGGGTTCGCAGCGACTATGTCGAGAAGCCCGACGACTCAAAGCTCGTCGAATCCGCGATCAGCGGCATGCTGGCCGGCCTCGATCCACATTCCAGCTACATGGATGCCAAGAGTTTTCGCGACATGCAGGTGCAGACCCGCGGCGAATTCGGCGGGCTCGGCATCGAGGTCACGATGGAAGATGGGCTGATCAAGGTCGTCTCGCCGATCGACGACACGCCGGCGTCGAAGGCCGGCATCATGGCCAACGACATCATTACCACCCTGGATGACGAGGCCGTTCAAGGTCTCACCTTGAGCCAGGCGGTCGAGAAGATGCGCGGGCCCGTCAACACCAAGATACGGCTAAAGATCATCCGCAAGGGCCAGGACAATCCGATCGACGTCACGCTGGTGCGCGACAACATCCGCGTCCGTTCGGTGCGCGCCCGCGTCGAGGCCGACGATATCGGCTTCATCCGCATTACCACCTTCAACGAGCAGACCACCGAAGGCCTCAAGAGGGAAATCAGCAACCTGCAAAACCAGATCGGCGACAAGCTGAAGGGTTTTGTCATCGATCTGCGCAACAACCCGGGCGGTCTTCTGGAAGAAGCGGTCACGGTCTCCGACAGTTTCCTCGAGCGCGGCGAGATCGTCTCGACCCGCGGCCGCAACGCCGAGGAAACCCAGCGCCGCTCCGCCCATCCGGGCGACCTGACCAAGGGCAAACCGGTGATCGTGCTGATCAATGGCGGCTCGGCTTCGGCTTCCGAAATCGTCGCCGGCGCGCTGCAGGATCACAAGCGTGCCACGCTGGTCGGCACCCGCTCGTTCGGCAAGGGCTCGGTGCAAACCATCATTCCGCTCGGAAGCGGCAACGGCGCGCTGCGGCTCACCACTGCGCGCTATTTCACGCCGTCGGGCAAGTCGATCCAGGCCAAGGGCATCGTGCCCGATATCGAAGTGCTGCAGGATGTACCTGACGAATTGAAGTCGCGCACCGATACCAAGGGCGAGGCGTCGCTGCGCGGCCACCTGAAGTCCGAGGGCGACGAGAAGACCGGCTCGCAATCCTACGTGCCGCTGGAGGCCAAGGACGACAAGGCGCTGAAGATGGCCGACGACCTGCTCCACGGCATCAAGTCCAGCGCCACGACGCCGGCCCCGCCGGCCAACGGCGACAAGGCCGCGATCGACAGCCCGCAGGCAACTAGGCCCAAGGCCGCGAACTGATCCGCACCGATCATTGCTTGGCGAGGAGGGCGGCCCAACAGGGTCGCCCTTTTTGTTTGATAGTTCCGGCCCCCTTACGGGCTCCGCCAATTGCCGGGGTCCGCCGCCCGGCCGCGCCGTGCTATCGTCGGCGGCGCTGATTCGGAAAAAAGGTTCATGACTGAGACGGCCGACGATCTGAGCGCCCCGCTCGGACAGAAAACGGCAGCGCGAGGCAAACGTCGGTTCCGGCTGCCCTTTACGGCGATGCAGGCGCTGGCCGTGCTGCTCGGCCTGTTTCTGGTGGTCTTTGCCGGCTTTGCCATCTTCGCCGACAATCCGTTCGGCGGCGAGCCGACCGCGCATGTCGCGATCCGCCAGAACAGCCAAGGTAGCGAGAAAGCCGACGAGAAGGCCGCCTCGGCCTCCCCCAGCGTTGCCGATCATCACGGCGCGAAATCGGCCGCCAAGCAGTCAGCCGGGGGCGAGCCGAGGACCGTCACCATCATCGACGGCTCGAGCGGCAAGCGCCAGGACATGGTGATCGGAAGCGATAGCGCCGACAAGGCCGAGCCCGACGCGCAGCCTGCCATGATGGCCGGCATCGATCAGCGTCTGCTCGAAAAGTCCCGCTACGGCATGATCCCGGCCGTCGCCGATGGGCTGAAGCCGTTCACCGTCTACGCCGCCGAAGCCGACCGCGCGAAGGCGGCGAAAATGCCCGTGGTCGCCATCGTCATCGGCGGCCTCGGCGTCGGTGCGGCCAAGACGACGGATGCCATCATGAAATTGCCGCCGGCGGTGACGCTGGCGTTCACGCCCTACGGCGCGGACC
>JBATYU010000085.1:0-13896 GCA_049674245.1 Bradyrhizobium sp.
GCCGTGGTCCGACCGGTTGCGGCATTCGGCGATCATCCTGCTTGCCGCGGGGCTTGCGCTTTCCGTCGTGGTCGCGCTCGGTGAATTGTCACTGATGCGGGCGGCCGCGGTCTTCATCTGCGTCGCCGCCGCCGCGCTGGTCCCCTGGCGATTGCACAATGTCGCGACCTCCCGGGAAGACGTCCGCGGCGTCAACCCGGTCGAAACCACAGCCGTCAGTGCGGTCGTCTCCGGCATGCCGGATCCTGCCGTGCTGCTCGACCGCGCCGGCCGCGTCATTCACCTCAATGCCGCAGCTGCCCAGCTTGCGCCCGCCTTGCGCAAGAACGAGCTCGCCCAGTTCGCGCTGCGCTCGCCCGAGATCATCACCGCGCTTCGCGAAGCCATCGCCACCTCGGAACCGCGGCGGGCGATGTATCTCGATCACGTGCCGGTCGACCGCTGGATGGAGTTGATCATCACGCCGGTGCCGGTGCCGACGCTATTCGGCGGCACGGACAAGTGCATGCTGATGACCTTCCACGACCAGACGCCGCTGCGCCGGGTCGAGGAAATGCGCGCCGACTTCGTCGCCAATGCCAGTCATGAATTGCGCACGCCCTTGGCGGCGCTTTCCGGGTTCATCGATACGCTGCAGGGCCAGGCCAAGGACGATGCGAAGGCCCGCGAGCGCTTCCTCGGCATCATGCATGCGCAGGCGACCCGGATGGCGCGGCTGATCGACGATCTGCTGTCGCTGTCGCGGGTCGAGCTGTCGGCCCATGTCCGGCCCGATACGTCGGTGGATATCGTTCCCATCATCCGCCAGGTCGCCGATGGGCTGGAGCCCTTGGCGCGCGAACGCCAGGTCGTGGTCGATATCGATCTGCCGGAGACGCCGGTACAGATCGCGGGCGACCGCGAGGAACTGTTGAGGCTATTCGAGAACCTGATCGAGAACGCGCTGAAATACGGCGCATCCGGCGGCAAGGTCATCGTCACCTTGACCTCGGCGTTGTCGGGCGAAGGCACGCCGGAAGTCCGCGTCTTGGTACGCGATTTCGGTCCCGGGATCGCGCCCGAACATCTGCCGCGGCTGACCGAACGCTTCTATCGTGTGGATGTCGGCGATAGCCGCGCGCAGGGTGGAACCGGGCTCGGTTTATCGCTGGTGAAACATATTCTTAACCGTCACCGCGGCCGGCTTTTGATCGAAAGCGTGCCCAAAAACGGTGCTACTTTTACCGCCTGTTTTCCCCAAGCGCGGACCTCGACATTGACCTAAAGTCAAGTCTTTTCAATCGCTTGGTGCTGTCATCCAACTGTCATCCTAGCTTCGTAAAAGGGGCATTGACCGCTCCTAAATGGACCGGAGTGAGCGCGATCGGGCGTACAGGCGCTTCGCTCACCAACGGGAGACGAGCATGAATTTTGTGAAGACTATCGTCGCTGCCGGCCTGGTCGCCGCATCGACGACGTCGGCGTTCGCGGCCGACATCACCGGAGCGGGCGCCACGTTCCCGTTCCCGATCTATTCAAAATGGGCTGACGCCTACAAAAAAGACACCGGCAACGGTCTGAACTACCAGTCGATCGGTTCCGGCGGCGGCATCAAGCAGATCCAGGCCAAGACGGTTACCTTTGGCGCGACCGACATGCCGCTCAAGGTCGACCAGCTCGAGAAGGACGGCCTGGTGCAGTGGCCGATGGTGATGGGCGCGATCGCTGCCGTGGTCAACCTCGAGGGCGTGAAGCCCGGCGAGATGGTGTTCGACGGCGAGACCCTTGCCAACATCTACCTCGGCAAGATCGCCAAATGGGACGATCCGGCGATCAAGAAGCTCAATCCGAACGTGAAGTTGCCGTCCGACGCCATCACCGTGGTGCGCCGCTCCGACGGATCGGGCACGACGTTCAATTTCACCGACTATCTCTCGAAGGTCAGCGCGGACTGGAAGAGCAAGGTCGGTTCCGGCACCGCCGTCGAATGGCCGACGGGCGTCGGCGCCAAGGGCAATGAAGGCGTCTCCGGCAACATCAGCCAGACCAAGAACTCGATCGGCTATGTCGAATACGCCTACGCCAAGCAGAACAAGCTGACGTATGCCGCCATGGTCAACAAGGCCGGCAGGACCGTGCAGCCGACCGTGGACGCGTTCCAGGCCGCCGCCTCGAACGCCGACTGGGCCAACGCTCCCGGCTATTACGTGATCCTCACCGATCAGCCCGGCGAGAAGTCGTGGCCGGTCACCGCGTCGACCTTCATCCTGATGCATAAGGATGCGACCGACAAGGCGGCCTCGCAGGAAGCGATCAAGTTCTTCAAATGGGCCTTTGCCAACGGCGGCAAGATGGCCGAGGAGCTCGACTACATCCCGATGCCGGATTCGGTGGTCAAACTGATCGAGAAGACCTGGTCGGCTGAAATCAAGAGCTGACGACCCGCCAACTCTTGCCCCTCCCCCGATAAGGGGGAGGGTTGCAGGACCGGTCACTGCGCCGCCGGGTCTGCCGCCTTCTCCTTATCGGGTGAAGCTGTTGGGGGGTGAGAGGGGGGAAAAGTAAGCGGATCCACTGAACGCGATCCGAATAGCGTAGTATAGCAAGACAGGGGATTGGGCGTGGCAGACATGGCCGTTCAGAGCGACGTATTGGAAGCCGCCGCACCTTACGATCGCGCCAAGGCGCTCAATGCTTTCAAGCTCGGCGACATCACATTCTACTGGATCACCCGCGCCTCCGCGATTTCGGTATTGGTCATTCTCGGCGGCATCATCCTGTCGCTGATCGTCGGCGCCTGGCCGGCGATGAAGGAGTATGGCTTTGCGTTCCTGACGACGACGCGCTGGGCGCCGTCGGCCGATCCGCCGGTGCTGGGCGCGCTCGGGCCGATCTACGGCACGCTGGTAACCTCCTTCATCGCGATGCTGATCGCCATTCCGGTCGGGCTCGGGATCGCGATCTTCCTGACCGAGCTTTGTCCGCAATGGCTGCGCCGTCCGATCGGCATTGCGATCGAACTGCTCGCGGGCATCCCCTCGATCATCTACGGCATGTGGGGCTTCTTCGTGTTGGGTCCGTTCCTGGCCTACACCTTCCAGCCCTTCATGATCGGGTTGTTTGCGCACGTTCCGGTTCTGGGGTCGATTTTCGCGGGCCCGCCGTCCTATCTCAGCCTGTTCAACGCCGCGCTGATCCTGGCGATCATGGTGCTGCCGTTCATCACCGCGATCTCGGTCGACGTGTTCAAGACCGTGCCGCCGGTGCTGAAAGAGGCCGCCTATGGGGTCGGCTGCACCACCTGGGAAGTCGTCCGCAACGTGGTCATTCCCTATACCCGCGTCGGCGTCATCGGCGGCATCATGCTGGCGCTGGGCCGCGCGCTCGGCGAGACCATGGCGGTGACCTTCATCATCGGCAATTCCTTCCGCATCTCCGGCTCGATCTTCGCGCCAGGCACCACGATCTCGGCGGCGATTGCGAGCGAATTCGCCGAGAGCGACGGTTTGCATCAATCCGGCCTGATCCTGTTGGGCCTGCTGCTGTTCGTGCTGACGTTCTTCGTTCTCGCCGTGGCGCGGCTGATGTTGATGCGGCTGGAACAGAAGGCGGGGAAGTAACATCATGAATCCGATTTACTCGCGCCGCCGCCGCACCGATATCGTCATACGCGGGCTTTGCTTTGCCGCCGCGCTGTTCGGCGTGACCTGGCTCGCGCTGATCCTGTTCACGCTGTTTTACAACGGCCTTGCCGGCATCACGCTTCAGGTATTCACCGAGAACACGCCGCCGCCGGGTTCGACCGAAGGCGGACTATTGAACGCGATCACCGGCTCGATCATCATGACCGCGATTGGGGTGGGCATCGGCGCGCCGCTCGGCATGTTCGCCGGCACCTATCTCGCCGAATACGGCAGGAACGATCGCCTGACCTCGGTGATCCGCTTCATCAACGACATTCTGTTGAGCGCGCCGTCGATCATCATCGGCCTGTTCATCTATGGCGCCGTGGTGGTGCCGATGGGCGGCTTCTCCGCCATCGCCGGATCGCTGGCGTTGGCCGTGATCGTCATTCCGGTCGTGCTTCGCACCACCGAAGACATGCTGCTCTTGGTGCCCAATCCGCTGCGCGAGGCGGCGTCCGCGCTTGGCCTGCCGCGCTCGCTCGTCATCAAGCGGATTGCCTATCGCGCGGCGCGCTCGGGCCTGATCACCGGCGTGCTGCTCGCGACCGCCCGCGTCGCCGGTGAAACCGCGCCATTGTTGTTCACCGCGCTGTCCAATCAGTTCTTCAGCCTCAACTTGACCAAGACGATGGCGAACCTGCCGGTGACCATCAACAATTTCGTGCAAAGCCCCTACGTCTACTGGAAACAGCTCGCCTGGAGCGGGGCGTTGCTGATCACTCTGACCGTGCTCGCGCTGAATATCGGCGCACGCATTCTTGGCGCCGAGAGGACCGCGAAATGAACGATCTTTCCATATCGATGAGTACCGCAGGCGCCCCGGCTCACGCGTCGTTGCCCGACGCTCCCGCCAAGGTGACCGCGCGCAATCTGAACTTCTATTACGGCGAGAACCATGCGCTGAAGAACATCAACCTCACGCTGGGCGCCAATCGCGTCACCGCCTTTATCGGGCCGTCCGGCTGCGGCAAATCGACGTTGTTGCGGATTTTCAACCGGATGTACGACCTCTATCCGGGACAGCGCGCGGTCGGTCAGCTGATGCTCGACCAGACCAACGTCCTCGACCCCAAGCTCGATCTCAATCTGCTGCGGGCGCGGGTCGGCATGGTGTTCCAGAAGCCGACGCCGTTTCCGATGACGATCTATGAAAACATCGCGTTCGGTATCCGCCTTTATGAAAAAATCTCCAAATCCGAGATGGACGGCCGGGTGGAAAAGGCGCTGCGCGGCGGCGCGCTGTGGAACGAGGTCAAGGACAAGCTCAATGCCTCGGGCCTGAGCCTGTCCGGCGGCCAGCAGCAGCGGCTTTGCATCGCCCGCACCGTTGCGGTGCGGCCCGAGGTGATCCTGTTCGACGAGCCGTGTTCGGCGCTGGATCCGATCTCGACCGCGAAAGTCGAGGAATTGATCCAGGAACTGTCCGAGGACTACACCATCGCCATCGTCACTCACAACATGCAGCAGGCCGCGCGCGTCTCGGACAAGACCGCCTTCATGTATCTCGGCGAACTGATCGAATTCGACGAAACCAGCAGGATATTCACCTCGCCGAGCGATCGACGAACCCAGGACTACATCACCGGCCGCTTTGGCTGAGGAGAGAGACGATGGCTTCTGAACATACCGCCAAGGCGTTCGACAGCGATTTGCAGGAATTGACCCGGCTGGTCGCGGAAATGGGCGGTCTCGCCGAACGCATGATCACCGATTCCGTCGACGCGCTGGTCCGCCGCGACGTCGCGCTCGGCCAGCGCGTGGTTGCGGCCGATTCCGAGATCGACAACCTGCAACGGACGATCGAGGAACGCGCGGTGCTGACGATCGCGCGGCGCCAGCCGATGGCGGTCGACCTGCGCGAGATCGTCGGCGCGATGCGGGTTGCCACCGACCTCGAGCGGATCGGCGATCTCGCCAAGAACATGGGCAAGCGGGTCGCCGCGCTGGAAAGCGATTTCCACCCGCTGAAACTGATCCGCGGGCTCGAGCATATGACCGACCTCGTGCAGTCGCAGGTGAAATCCGTGCTGGATGCCTATGCGGCGCACGATTTGCCGGCGGCGATGAACGTCTGGAAGAGCGACGAGGAAGTCGACGCCATCTGCACCTCGCTGTTTCGCGAACTATTAACCTACATGATGGAAGACCCGCGCAACATCTCGTTCTGCATTCATCTGATGTTTTGCGCCAAGAACATCGAGCGGATCGGCGACCACGCCACCAACATCGCCGAAACCGTGTTCTACATGATTGAAGGCCAGCAGATTCTCGACAAGCGCCCGAAGGGCGACATGACGACGTTCGCAACGACGATCCCCGGTAACTAGAGCATGATCCCGAAAAAGCCCGCCCCCTAGCTGGATAGCGGGGTGGTCACCTGTTTTTCGGATCGGGGCATGCCCAAGCAAATGGAGAAGACTACGCCATGAGCGCACGCATTCTGGTGGTGGAAGACGAGGAAGCGCTGACGACCCTGCTGCGTTACAATCTCGACGCCGAAGGATACGACGTCGAAACGGTAGGGCGCGGCGATGACGCCGACACCAGGCTGAAGGAACGCGTTCCCGACCTGATCGTGCTCGACTGGATGCTGCCCGGCCTGTCGGGCATCGAATTGTGCCGCCGCCTGAGGGCGCGTCCGGAGACCAGGCAATTGCCGATCATCATGCTGACCGCGCGCGGCGAGGAGAGCGAACGGGTCAGGGGTCTTGCGACCGGCGCCGACGACTACATCGTCAAGCCGTTCTCGGTGCCGGAGTTGCTGGCGCGGGTGAAGGGCCTGTTGCGCCGCGCGAGCCCCGAGCGGCTCGCTACCGTGCTCGCCTATGGCGACATCGAGCTCGATCGCGAGAAGCGTCGCGTCGCGCGTTCGGGGCGGCCGATCGATCTCGGCCCGACCGAATATCGCTTGCTGGAATTCTTCCTGGAGCATCCGGGCCGGGTGTTTTCCCGCGAGCAATTGCTCGACAGCGTCTGGGGCCGCGACATCTACATCGATGAGCGCACCGTGGACGTGCATATCGGGCGGTTGCGCAAATTGCTCAATCCGGGCCGCGAGCAGGACCCGATCCGCACCGTCCGCGGCGCCGGCTACGCGCTGGATGACCGGTTCGCCAAGGTGGAGTAACAAGCCGGTGATTTTTGCGTTCCCCGGACGCTGCGCAGCGCCATCAGCGCGTTCACGCGCGTCATCGACGCGCTATGCGGTGCGCTGCTGATCCGGGGCCCATCTTCATTTAACGACGAAATGGGTCCCGGCTCTGCAGAGCAGCGTGAAGAACGCTGCACCGCGTCCGGGACACGGGAGCACACTTACCTTGTCGGCTTCGGCGGCTGGCGCCGGCGGTCGGCGGCGGGCTGGTAGGCGACGCGCGAGTGATGCGCGCAGTAGGGCAGCCCCGCCAGCGCCTTGCCGCCGCAGAAGAAGAAATCGGGGCTGGACGGATCTCCGACCGGCCAGTGGCAGGTAGCCTCGCTCAACTCCAACAGCGACAGCCGCTGGCTGATCGGCACCACATTGTCGAAGGCGATCGGATCGGGCTCCAGCTCGGTCTCGAAAGCATGCGCCAGCGCGGTGTTGCCGCGCGACACCGGACGCGAGACCCGCATCATGTGCTGGGCGGGGCGCGCCTTCCGCTGCCGCGGCGCCACCGAGGAGGGGCTCTTGGCGCGGCCGGAAAGCCCGAGCCGATGCACTTTGCCGATCACGGCATTCCGCGTCACATTTCCGAGTTCGGCGGCGATCTGGCTCGCCGAAAGTCCGGACTCCCAGAGTTTCTTCAACTGCTCGACGCGATCTTCGGACCAGGTCAATACCGTCATCGCATTCTTCCCTTCGCATGGCGCCGGCCGGTTTTCGGGCGGTGCTGCGATGCCAAATCTCAAAAAAATCCCAGTAGGCAGAATCCCTTAACCCTCGCCGACCGCGAGTGGCGCGCCCGAACGTGTACGCTAATCACCAGAAACTCCGGGGATCAGAACTGCCGCACGAGATGTCGTACCCGACAGCCCAAACGCTACAATATGGCGTGACTCCCGCGCAAGAGTCCGCAAGCGTGCGTCCACATGTTCCGTCATTTAAGCATTGCAATCGATTTTTCCACCACACCGCAATCGTACGGTCTGGACAAGCGGCGCGATACGCTTGTCTGGCGGCATTGACAGTTATCGGCGCGCGCCTAAAATGGTTGCCGCGTGCCGCCCCGAAAAGGCGGCACGTTTTGTTTTCGCAAAAGATAGGCCGTTGATGCGATCGCGCCAATGCGCGCATGATGGCCGATCCTCAACTGATCGCCAAGTGAACACCATGACCAACAACGCCACGTCGCATTTGCTTCCAGTATTCGCCAGGGTCGATCTCGGCTTCGAGCGCGGCGAGGGCAGTTGGCTGATCGCGACCGATGGCGAGCGCTATCTCGATTTCACCTCCGGCGTCGCGGTCAATGCGCTCGGCCATTGCCATCCGCATCTGGTCAAGGCGCTGCAGGAACAGGCGACCAGGCTGTGGCACATGTCGAACTTGTTCAAGAGCCCGGACGGCGAGAGGCTCGCGGGCCGCCTGTGCGAGCAGAGCTTCGCCGATCTCGTGTTCTTTGCGAATTCCGGCGCGGAGGCGCTGGAATGCGCGATCAAGATCACGCGGCGGCATCACGCCACCAAGGGCCATCCGGAGCGCTATCGCATCATCACCTTCGAAGGCGCGTTCCACGGGCGGACGCTTGCGACGCTGGCCGCGACCGGATCGGCAAAATATCTCGAGGGCTTTGGGCCGCCGCTCGATGGCTTCGACCAGGTGCCGCTTTCCGATCTCGAAGCCGTGAAGAAGGCGATCGGCCACCAGACCGCGGGCATCCTGATCGAGCCGCTGCAGGGCGAGGGCGGCGTGCGATCGGCGCCGCATGCCTTCTTCAAGGCGCTGCGCCAGCTCTGCGACGACAACGGCCTGCTCCTGATCTTTGACGAGGTGCAGACCGGCATGGGCCGCACCGGCGACCTGTTTGCCTACAGGCGCATCGGCGTTGTGCCCGACGTGATGCCGCTTGCCAAAGCGCTCGGCGGCGGCTTTCCGATCGGCGCGTGCCTTGCGACGGCGAATGCGGCCGCCGGCATGACGCCGGGCTCGCATGGTTCGACCTTCGGCGGCAATCCGCTCGCGGTTGCGGCTGCGAACGCGGTGCTGGACGTGATGCTGAAGCCCGGCTTCTTCGAGCATGCGCAGAAGATGTCGCTGCTTCTAAAGCAGAAGCTTGCTTCCGTAGTCGACCGCCATCCGGGTGTGCTCACTGAAGTGCGCGGCGAGGGGCTCTTGATCGGCCTGAAGGCCGTGGTGCCGTCGGGCGATCTGGTCACGGCGCTGCGCGACCAAAAGCTGCTCACGGTCGGCGCCGCCGAGAACGTCGTGCGGTTCCTGCCGCCATTGATCGTGACCGAGGCGGAGATCGAGGAAGCGGTGGCGCGGCTCGAACGCGCCTGCGTGAGGCTTTCCGAAAGTCAGTTGAAGCAGGCGGCGGGGCAATGAACAAGCCGCGTCACTTTCTCGACATCAGCGAGCTTCCGCTTGAGGAGCTGCGCAGCATGCTCGCCTTGAGCAGCGCCATGAAGGCGAAGCTGAAGGCGCATGAGAAGGACAACAGGCCGCTCGAGGGCAAGACGCTGGCGATGATCTTCGAAAAGCCCTCGACCCGCACCAGGGTGTCGTTCGACGTGGGCATGCGCCAGCTCGGCGGTGAATCGATCATGCTGACGGGTGCAGAGATGCAGCTCGGCCGCGGCGAGACCATTGCCGACACCGCGCGCGTGCTGTCACGCTATGTCGACGCCATCATGATCCGCATCCTCAATCACGAGGCGCTGCTCGAGCTCGCCGCGGCCGCCACCGTCCCCGTCATCAACGGGCTGACGCGGCGTTCGCATCCTT
The DNA here is from genome assembly GCA_049674245.1 of Bradyrhizobium sp. Classification (GTDB taxonomy): domain Bacteria; phylum Pseudomonadota; class Alphaproteobacteria; order Rhizobiales; family Xanthobacteraceae; genus Bradyrhizobium. The sequence continues at coordinate 9,583 of JBATYU010000085.1, forward strand.
GCCAGGTGATGGCCGACCTGATGACCTTCGAGGAGCATCGCGGGCCGATCGAGGGCAAGACCGTGGCCTGGAGCGGTGACGACAATAACGTGCTGGCGTCGTGGGCGCATGCCGCCGAGCGTTTCAAGTTCAAGCTGAACGTCGCAACCCCGCCGCAGCTCGGACCGAACAAGACGATGAAGGACTGGATCAAGGCGACGCAGGCGCCGATCGTGCTCGGCAACGATCCGGAGGCCGCCGTGCGCGGCGCCGATTGCGTCGTCACCGATACCTGGGTGTCGATGGGCGACAAGGACGGCGAACACCGCCACAATCTCCTAAAACCCTATCAGGTCAACGCCAAGCTGATGTCGCTGGCAAAGCCGGACGCGCTGTTCATGCACTGCCTGCCCGCCCATCGCGGCGAGGAAGTCACCGACGAGGTGATCGACGGCCCGCAATCGGTGGTGTTCGACGAGGCCGAAAATCGCCTGCACGCGCAGAAGGGCATCTTGGCCTGGTGCTTTGACGCGGTGGGATAGGGGGCTTGCGTTCCCCGGATGCTGCGCGAGCCGCGCCGCGCTTGCGGCGTGGTGCGCTGCTGATCCGGGGCCCATCTTGTTGCAACGAATGGGTCCCGGCTCTGCGGAGCAGCGTGACCGGACGATGCTGCGCATCGCCGAGAGAACGCTGCACCGCGTCCGGGAAACGAACTCTGGCCGTCGGAACGCGGAAAGATTTTCAGTTCTCGCCGACCTTTCGTTTCGCGCGTTCCGACCCCAGATAAGGCGCCATGGTCTCACAATCCCCTGAGCCGAAAATCTCCGTCAAGAGCCCGATCCGCGCACCGTCAGCGGTTCCGGTCGACGACGCCGTGCTGCCGTTCGAGGTCGACGCGCTCGATCTGCGCGGACGGCTGACCCGGCTCGGCCCTGCGCTCGACGATATCCTGACCAAGCACGATTATCCGCCCGCCGTCGGCAAGTTGCTTGGGGAAACGATCGTGCTCACGACCTTGCTTGGCTCGTCCTTGAAATTCGAGGGCCGCTTCATCCTGCAGACCCAGACCGATGGCCCGGTGTCTTTCCTGATTGTCGACTTTCAGGCGCCGGATCGTCTGCGCGCCTACGCGCGCTTCGACAAGCGGCGGCTCGAGGAGGGACAGGATTCCGGGACGCTGCTCGGCAAGGGTCATCTCGCCATGACCATCGACCAGGGCGCGGATATGAGCCGTTATCAGGGCCTGGTGGCGCTCGACGGCGGCAGCCTTGAAGACGCCGCGCATGAATATTTTCTGCGCTCCGAGCAGATCCCGACAAGGGTGCGGCTTGCGGTCGGCGAGGAATGGCGCGGCGGCGATGGCCCAAAGCATCGCTGGCGCGCCGGCGGCATGCTGATGCAGTTTTTGCCTAAGGCGCCGGAGCGGGCGCGGCAGGCCGACCTGCATCCAGGCGATGCGCCCGAGGGCGCAGTGACGCATATTGTTGCGGAGGACGACGCCTGGGTCGAGGGCCAGTCCTTGATCGGAACCGTCGAAGATGTCGAGCTGATCGATCCGGGCTTGTCCGGCGAGCGGCTGTTGTACCGCCTGTTTCACGAGCGCGGCGTGCGGGTGTTTCGGCCGCTGCCGCTCAAGGCGCAATGTTCCTGCTCGCGCGAGGCGGTCTCCGCGATGCTCAACAGCTTCGCAGCCCAAGACCGCGCCGAAATGGTCAAGGACGGCAGGGTGGTCGTGACCTGCGAGTTCTGCTCATCGGTCTATCAGTTCACGCCGGATGAGGCGGGCGTGGAGTAGGGCCTCGATGTCATCAACGCTAATGGTATTTGTGGAACTCCGGCTGGATTGAGGCGGGCAGGTGCAGGTTCTTGTTCTAGGCGGCACCGGTTCGATTGGCGCGCCGGTCGTGCGCGCGCTGGTCGGACGGGGCCATCACGTCATCGCCCCGGCGCGGTCCGACAGTTCGGCAACAAAAGCCGCGAGCCTCGGCGCCATTCCGCTCAGTGGAGATATCGCCGCGGCGGAACGATGGCTACCCGCGCTTCCGCTGCTGGATGCGGTCGTCCATCTAGCATGTGACTTCGGTAGCGACATGGTCGACGTCGACCGTCGCCTGCTGGACGGGCTGTTGCCTCATCTTGCGGCGCAGCCGAACCAGGCCAGATTCATTTATACCGGCGGCTGCTGGTTGTTTGGCGCCACCGGCGACGATCTGGCGAACGAACAGGCGCCGTTTCGCCCGCTGCAGGCGTTCGCCTGGATGGTTCCGCATCTGCAGCGCGTCCTCCAAACTAAAGGCATCGCGCCGATCGTCATTCATCCGGCCATGGTGTACGAGCCGGCAGCAGGCGTGTTCGCCAACTTCGTCGCCGAGGCCCGCAAGCGGCGGCCGATACGCGTGGTCGGTGGCGAGCACGTGCGCTGGCCGCTGGTCCATCGCGATGATCTTGCCGATCTCTACGTTCTCGCGCTCGAGCGGGGGATCTCGCGAACGAGCTACATCGGCGCGGCGATTGCGGGTTTGCCGGTCGGCCGCATCGCGCGGGCGATCGCGCAGCGATTTGGTTTGCGCGATCACGTCCCGCAAATTGTTTCCGCCGATGCCATTGCCGCCGAACTCGGTGACTGGGCTCGTGGCCGCGCGATGGACCAGCAACTCAGCGGCGAGAAAGCCCGGCGTGAATTGGGCTGGATGCCGGCGCATCTCGATCCCGAGGGAGAAATTGCCGCGCTCGCCACGGACGACGATTAGGCGGACGATCCAGTATTTTAGCGACGTCGGTGATTGAGCCTAGAGACCGCGGCGTGCCGGGTGAGGACAAGACGTGGATGGCCGGGACGAGCCCGGCCATGACGGGCAAAAGACGGCACTTTAATCAATTTCTGACTTTCAGAATTTCGTTTGACGGCGGGGGCAAATCAGTTGTACATTCTCCGGCATCCCGTCCCACCCGAGGGGCGGCTCGCGATCGTCACGAAACGCGGGGCGGGATGCGGTGGACGCAGGATGCGCCAAAGACGAAGGCGCTATCCCGCGGACGGCGAAGGCGTGTGGTCCTGACTTCCCGATGCTGGGTCAAGTCTGCGATAAGAAGCGCAGGCGACGGTGGCAAGAAAGCCGGTCACCGGGGAGAGCGCGTTATAAGCCGTAAACCATTGCGCAGGGAAGGCCGGAATGTTTCGGTGTACCTGTGTGACTACGCGCGCGTTTTTTTCATTTCTGCGCGCGAGGCTGCGGGTGCATTGGGCACCCGGTTTTCCCTGCGCCCTCTGATCTCTCAGGGGCAGGAATTTCAGGCAAAACTCGCGCGAAACGCGCGGCGAGATCGCGAAGCTGTGACTGGAAACGAGATGCTGATACAAGGACATTCGTCATGCCCGGACTTGATCCGGGCATCCATCAACCTTCGTAAGAACGTTTGCCAAGGAGATGGATTGCCGGGTCAAGCCCGGCAATGACGAGTGGACCAAGTGACGAGCTGCGTCCCCTAATTCAACACCCGCTTGGCCTCGGGGCTGTCGAGCGAGAATGTCGGCACGTCGATCTCGAAGTTTTCGCCGCTTTCGCTGATCATCTGGTAGCGCCCGGTCATGAAGCCGGACGCGGTCGTAAGCGGCACGCCCGAGGTATATTCGAAGCGTTCGCCCGGCGCGAGCACGGGCTGTTCGCCGACCACGCCTTCGCCGCGCACTTCCTGCCGCTTTCCCGAAGCATCGGTGATGATCCAGTGCCGCGTCCGCAGTTGCACGGTCTCATCGCCGGAATTGGTGATGACGATGGTGTAGGACCAGAAATAGCGGGAGTTTTCCGCCGACGAGCGGTCGGGCATGAAGTTCGGCTCGACGGTGACTTCGATCTGGCGGGTGACGGCGCGGTACATGCAGCTATCATATCGAAAAGTGCGGCCGGAACCAATCGCGGGCGCGGGCCGTCTAATCGCTGGCGCGGGCCTTGCAATCGCTGGCGCGGGCCTTGGCGAGGTGGGACGCCGCTCGAATTCAATCGTTTCGACACAGTTCCCATTTAGGACGCAAACCGCCCACCTCGCCCTTCGTAACTTTGCTTGCAAGCCGTGGGTCGATACTATGATTCGGTCAGTGCTCAACACCGGTGCCAGATGACGTCCATTGCCGATCGAGTTGCGGGGCCTGTCGAAGCAGCGGACGCGATCGGGCGTGCCGAGGCTGCGACGCCGGTCGCTGCTGCGCCCGCCATCTCGTTTCCCGCGGTCAGCGAGCGCGAGCTTCGGCTCGATCTGTTTCGCGGGCTCGCGCTGTGGCTGATCTTCATCGATCATTTGCCGCCGAATATCCTGACCTGGTTCACGATCCGCAAT
>JBATYU010000086.1:0-3874 GCA_049674245.1 Bradyrhizobium sp.
ATTGAGATCTTCCCCTCTCCCCTTGTGGGAGAGGGTGCCCTCGCGAAGCGAGGGCGGGTGAGGGTCCTCTCTCCGCGGGGACAAACCCCTCATCCGGCGCGGACTTCGTCCACGCCACCTTCTCCCACAAGGGGAGAAGGGAAGAACGAGCATTACGCTCCCCGCACAATCCTGCGGCAATGCTCCCACGCGGCCGCCATCAAGTTCTCGCTCGCCTCCGGCGTGCGGAAGGCCGAATGCGCCGACAGCGTGACGTTCGGCAGCTTCGTCAGCGGATGATCCTTCGGCAGCGGCTCGATATTGAAGACGTCGAGCCCGGCATGGCGGATATGGCCGGACTTCAGCGCCGCGATCATCGCGGCTTCATCCACAATCGCGCCGCGCGCGGTGTTGACGAGGATGACGCCCGGCCGCAACGCCGCGATGCGTTGGCGCGAGAGGAAGCCACGGGTCTCGTCGTTCAGCAAAAGATGCAGCGAGACAACGTGGCTCTGCGCCAGCAGCGTATCAATATCGACGAAGTCCACGCCGGCAAAACTCTTCGGTGTCCGGTTCCAGGCGATCACCCGCATGCCGCTGCCGAGCGCGCTGCGCGCCATTTCGGCTGCGATGCCACCGAACCCGATCAGGCCCAATGTCTTGCCGGTGAGCTGCATGCCATCCTCGCGCAGCCAGTTGCCGGCACGCATCTCGCGATCCATCTGCGCCAGCACGCGCGCCGACGCCCACATCAAGGCGATCGCGGATTCGGCCACGGCCGTGTCGCCATAGCCCTTGATCAGATGCACGGAGATTCCGATCTCAGCAAGCTCTTCCGGGTTCATATAGCTGCGCGCGCCGGTGCCGAGAAATACCACATGCTTCAGTCCTGCGCATTGCCGCGCGATATCGGTCGGCAATGCCGTGTGATCGACGATCGCGATCTCGGCGCCGTCGAGCACCTTTGGCAATTGACCAGAGGCGATGTCGGGGTCGCGATGGATGCGCACCTTGGGATCGCCTGGCTTTTCCAGCCGCTCGAAGATTGTGGCGAGCGATTCATTGGCGTCGACAAAAACTCCGCGCAAGGCGAGCCTCCTAAAATAGCGTTTTCGAGCTGGATACCGGTTCGCGTGAAGAAAACGCGTCAAAACTAAGACTTCTTTGATCAGGACGCGACGCCGGCGAGCGCCAGCACCGTGTGTATCAACACGTTGGCGCCCGCCGCGCAATCGGCTTGGGTTGCGTCTTCCAGCTCGTTGTGGCTGACGCCATCCTTGCAAGGGACAAACACCATCGCCGCGGGAATGCGTGTGTTGAGGTTGCAGGCGTCGTGGCCGGCGCCGGAGGTAATGCGCCGATTGGAGTAGCCGAGCGCCTTGGCGGCGTTCTCCACTGCGTCGACCAGTTTTGGGTCGAAATGGGTCGGCGGCTTGCGCCAGACCAGATCGAGCGTGACCTCGACCTTGCGCCGGGCCGCGATCTCGGCGGCAGCCGTGCGCAGATCCTTGTCGAGCGCGTCCATGATCGCGGCGTCGGCGCTGCGGCAATCGACGGTAAAGGCGATCTCGCCGGGGATGACGTTGCGCGAGGGTTTTGCGATCACGGCTTCCCCAATGGTTCCGACCGCCTTTGGGCCATGCTTCCTCGCGATGCTCTCCATCGCCAGCACGATTTCCGAGAGCGTCGCGAGTGCGTCGCGGCGCAGTGGCATCGGCGTGGTGCCGGCATGGCTTTCGAAGCCGGTGATCTTGCCGTCGTACCACAACACGCCCTGGCCGGAATCGACCACGCCGATGGTTTTGCCTTCGGCTTCGAGAATCGGGCCTTGCTCGATATGCAGTTCGACAAAACTCGAGAATTTCTGGGTGCCGACCGCCGTCGCGCCGCGATAGCCGATGCGCTCCAGTGCCTCCGCCACGGTGACGCCTTCGGCATCCTTGCGCGACAAAATATCGTCGGTGGTGAAATCGCCGACATAGGCGGCCGAGGCCATCATCGCCGGCGCAAAGCGCGAGCCTTCTTCGTTGGTCCAGTTGCAGATGCAGATCGGGCTCTCCGTCTCGATCCCAGCATCGTTGAGGGTGCGCACCACTTCAAGTGCTGCCAGCGTGCCCAAGACGCCGTCGTACTTGCCCCCCGTGGGCTGGGTATCGAGATGCGAGCCGAGCCCCACCGGCGGCTTCGACATGTCGCGTCCCCGACGCAGGCCAAACATCGAGCCGAGCGCATCGACATGGACGTCGAGACCGGCGGCTTCGCAGGCCTTTTTGAACCAGTCGCGCACCTGCTTGTCCTCAGGCCCGAGCGTCAGCCGCTTGACGCCGCCTTTCGGCGTGGCGCCGAACTTGGCGGTTTCGTGGATGGTGTCCCACAGGCGGGCGGAATCGATCTGCAGATTGGATGCGATTTTGGTCATTCAGCTATTTCCGAAAAAAGCCTGGGTGCGTCGTGCGCGGTCGCATGGTAGAATTTTGCGACACCACCTGTCGAGGCATGGAGTTCAAGGCTTGGAGCTCAAGACTTGGAGCTTGGAGCAATTTCGATGAATGTCGGTCTGGCGAGAAAAGAACAGGGCGGCCAGCGGGAGATCCTTCCGAGCCTGCAGGCGCGTCTCGATTGCCGCGCCGGGATGGCGACAACCACAGCCGGCGTCGCAGGCGGCTTTGTCCAGGGCAATCTGGCGATCCTGCCGGAGAAGCTTGCGGCTTCGTTCCACCGTTTCTGCCAGCTCAACCCAAAACCGTGCCCGATCATCGGCATGTCCGACGTCGGCAACCCCCGCATTCCCGCGCTCGGGCTTGACCTCGATATCCGCACCGACCTGCCGCGCTACCGGGTCTGGCGCGACGGCGAGGTGGCCGAGGAGCCGACCGACATCATGGCGCATTGGCGCGACGATCTGGTCGCCTTCGTTATCGGCTGCTCGTATTCGTTCGAGGAGGCGCTGATGGCGGACGGCCTGCCGATCCGCCACGTCGAGCGCAAGCTGCGGGTGCCGATGTACCGCACCAATATCGCGTGCCACCCGTCCGGGCCGTTCGCGGGTCCGATGGTGGTGTCGATGCGGCCGTTCAGGCCGGCCGATGCCATTCGCGCGGTGCAGATCACCTCGCGCTTTCCTGCCGTGCATGGCGCGCCGGTGCATCTCGGCCACCCGCATTCGATCGGGATTGCGGATATCGGAAAGCCCGACTACGGCGATGCGGTGGCGGTCGAAGCGGAAGAAATCCCGGTGTTCTGGGCGTGCGGCGTGACCCCGCAGGCGGTGATATCGGCGGCAAAACTCCCGTTCGCGATCACGCACGCGCCCGGAATGATGCTGGTGACTGATTTGCAGAACAGGCAGCTCGCGGTGCTTTAGCGTTCGTTTGACTCGTTCCTTCTCCGTCATGCCCCGGCTTGTCCCGGGCATCCACGCCTTTCTTTGCTTTGGGACGCAAAGGACGTGGATGGCCGGGACAAGCCCGGCCATGACGAGCGGGGGTCAGTCGCGCCCGTGCCCGTGTTCCGGCAGCGTCAGTCCGAACGTCTTGGCGAGGTCGGCGAAGTGATCCGGCGTCAGATACCGCGGGTTGAGCCCGCGCAAGAGCAGATAGAGTTTTGCCGTCTCCTCAAGCTCCTCGATCGCGAACACGGCGGCTTCCAGCGTATCGCCCGAAACCACCGGACCATGATTGGCGAGCAGCACGGATGAATATTTGCCGGCGAGCCCTTTGATGGCGTCGGCGACCGCGGGATCGCCGGGCCGATAATAGGGCACCAGCGCGGTCGCCCCGCACTTCATTACATAATAGGCCGTCATCGGCGGCAAGGCGGCGCGTGGATCGATCTCCGGCAGCATCGACAGCGCCACTGAATGCGTCGAATGCAGATGCACCACGGCGCGCGCAGC
>JBATYU010000087.1:0-6391 GCA_049674245.1 Bradyrhizobium sp.
CGCTGCAACTCAAGAAACAAAGCGACGACGGCGTGACCTACGCCGCCAAGATCGAGAAGGCCGAGACGCGGATCGACTGGAACAAGCCGGCGCGCGCCGTGCTGCGCCATATTCACGGCCTGTCGCCGTTTCCGGGGGCGTGGAGCGAGATCGCAGGCAAAGGCGAGGCGGCGCGGATCAAGATTCTGTGCTGCGAACTCGCAAGCGGCGCCGGCGCGCCGGGCGACGTGCTCGACAATCACCTCACGATTGCCTGCGGCGAAGGCGCGATCCGTATCGTCGAATTGCAGCGCGCCGGCAAGGCGCCGATGAAGGCCGCGGAGTTTTTGCGTGGCACGCCGCTGAAACCTCCGGCGCGGCTCGTCTGATGCCCCGCTACAAGCTTATCATCGAATATGACGGTACGCCGTTTTCCGGCTGGCAGATCCAGGACAATGCCTTGACCGTGCAAGGTGCGCTGGAGACGGCGGTAAAGGCGATTTGCGGCGAGGGCGTTCGTGTGCATGGCGCTGGGCGCACCGACGCCGGCGTGCATGCGCTGGCGCAGGTCGCCCATTGCGATATCGCCAAGCATTTTGTGCCGGGGCGTTTTCGCGACGGGCTGAATGCGCATTTGCGGCCGCACCCGATCGGTGTGCTATCCGCCGAAATCGTGCCCGATACGTTCGAGGCGCGGTTTTCCGCAACAAGACGGCATTATCTCTATCGCATCACCAACGCCCGCGCCAATCTCGCGCTCGACATCGGCCGGGTCTGGCGCGTGCCCAGGCTGCTCGATACCGACGCGATGCACACTGCCGCGCAAAAACTCATCGGCAAGCACGATTTCACGACGTTCCGCGACACCGAATGCCAGGCGAAATCGCCGGAGAAGACGCTCGATCAGCTCGATGTCGTCAGGGATGGCGATGCGGTCCGCATCATGACCTCGGCGCGCTCGTTCCTGCACAGCCAGGTGCGCTCGATGGTGGGCTCGCTGGTGTGGGTCGGCGAAGGCCGTTGGAGCGCCGACGATCTCGCAGCCGCGCTCGCTGCGCGTAACCGCACCGCCTGCGGTCCGGTCGCGCCGCCGCAGGGGCTTTATCTGGTGCGCGTGGAGTATTAGCGGACGGATTCGTAGGGTGGGTTGAGCGTAGCGAAACCCACCATCCGCGACGGCGATGGGTTTCGCTGTGCTCAACCCATCCTACAGCTATACGACTCGATCGTCTAAGAACGTGGATGGCCGGGACAAGCCCGGCCATGACGGGGAGGGGGCGGGGCGAGGGAGAAGCCCGGCAATGACGGGGAGGGTGGGGCGAGGGAGAGGAAGCTCAAGCAAAATACCGCTCCAATACCCCGCGATAGATCCTCGTCAGCTTCTCCAGATCGGATACGGCCGCGCGCTCGTCGATCTGGTGCATGGTCTGGCCGACCAGGCCGAACTCGATCACCGGGCAATAGCTCGCGATGAAGCGGGCATCCGAGGTGCCGCCGGAGGTCGAGAGTTCCGGCTTGCGTCCCGTAACTTCTTCGATCGCCGCGACCGCAAGATCGGTGAACGGGCCGGGTTTTGTCACGAACACGTCAGAGTTCGAGGGCTCCCACACGATGCGCGCTTTGATGCGGTTGCCCGCGGCCTTCGCCAGCCGCGCCTCGACCAGCTCGCGCAGCGTCGCTCGCGTGTGATGATCGTTGAAGCGGATGTTGAATTTGGCGCGCGCCTGCCCGGGGATCACGTTGCTGGCGGTATTGCCGACATCGACGGAGGTGAATTCGAGGTTCGATGCCTGAAACTGCGCGCTGCCGTGATCGAGTGGCTCGTCGCTGATCGCAACGATCAATCGCGAAATATCCGGCACCGGATTCGCCGCTCGCTGCGGGTAGGCGACATGGCCCTGCACGCCATCGACATAGAGCATGCCGGATTGCGAGCCGCGGCGGCCGACCTTGATGCAATCGCCGAGCATCTCGACATTGGACGGCTCGCCCAGCACGCAATGGTCGAATTTTTCGCCGCGCGCGGCGGCCCATTGCAACAGTTTTATCGTGCCGTTGACGGAAAGGTCCTCCTCGTCGCCGGTAATCAGGAACGAGATCGAGCCCTTGCCGTCTTTTCCCGGCTTGCCGCCATGGTCGGCGAGATATTGCAGCACGGCCGCAGCGCTGCAGGCGATGCCGCCCTTCATGTCGACGGCGCCGCGGCCATAGAGAAAGCCGTCTTTCACCTCGCCCGAGAACGCGCCATGGGTCCAGGCGCTCTCGTCGCCCGGCGGCACCACGTCGGTATGCCCGGCAAAGGTGATGTGCGGCGCCTGGTCGCCGATGCGGGCATAGAGATTGTCGATGTCGGCGGTGCCGGGCTCACCGAAGGTGACGCGGTGCACCGTAAAGCCCGCGGCTTTCAGGAGGTTTTCGAGAACGCCGAGCGCGCCGGCATCCGCCGGGGTTACGGAGGGACAGCGGACCAGTTGCTGGGCAATGGAGAGCGCATCAATCATGCCCTAATCCCGCAGCAATTCGTTGATGCTGGTCTTGGCGCGGGTGCGCTCGTCGACGCGCTTGACGATGACGGCGCAGGCGGTGGAGGGGCCAGGCTGGCCGTTCTTCAAGGGGCGTCCCGGCAGGGCGCCCGGCACCACCACGGCATATTCCGGCACCTCGCCGACAAAAATCTCGCCGCTGTCGCGGTCGACGATTTTTGTCGACGCGCCCAAAAACACGCCCATCGCCAGCACCGCGCCCTTGCGCACGATCACGCCCTCGGCGACTTCGGACCGCGCGCCGATAAAGCAATCGTCCTCGATGATGACAGGCTCGGCCTGCAGCGGCTCCAGCACGCCGCCGATGCCGACCCCGCCGGAAATGTGCACGCGCTTGCCGATTTGCGCGCAGGAGGCGACCGTGGACCAGGTGTCGATCATGGTCGCTTCATCGACATAGGCGCCGACATTGACAAACGACGGCATCAAGACGACGTTTTTGCCGATGAAGGCCGAGCGGCGCACGATGGCGCCGGGGACGACGCGAAAACCCGCATCGCGAAAGCGGTTCTCGCCCCAGCCCTCGAACTTCGAGGGCACCTTGTCCCACCACGACGCCTTGCCGGGACCGCCTGGTATGGCGGTCATGTCGTTCAGCCGAAACGACAGCAGCACCGCCTTCTTCAGCCACTGATGCACCTTCCATTTGCCGCTCGCCTCGCGTTCGGCGACGCGAACCTCGCCGTTGTCGAGCAGTTCGAGCGCGCTCTCTATCGCCTCGCGGACCTCGCCCCGGGTCGCGGTCGAGACGGTCTCGCGCGCTTCGAACGCAGCGTTGACGGTGGATTCAAGGGAGGCGAGAGACATCGTGGATTCCTTGGGCGCGTGACGTTTTCGGCGGCGATTTGAAGGGGCTTTTTCGGGATTTGGCGGCGGGGAGTCAAGAACACACTCGTCATGGCCGGGCTTGTCCCGGACATCCACGTCTAATTCTGTGGCTCGAAGGACGTGGATGCCCGGCAACAAGGCCGGGCATGACGGGGAAAACTCTACCCCTTCGCCAGCGCCTGCAAAAACCCGGTCAGATCGTCGGTGACGTGGTCGACATGGGAGGCGTCGCGGCCTTCCAGCTCCCAATCCTCGCGCACGACCTGCTTCGAGCCGTCGGGCACCACCAGCACGGTGGTCATGCCGAGCTGGTGCGGGATGACGAGGTTGCGCGCGAGATCCTCGAACATCGCCGATCTCGCGGGGTCGACCTGATGCAGGTCCAAGAACTTCCGATAGGTCTGCGGCGCCGGCTTCGGCTCGAGCTCGGCGGCGATGATATCGAACACCGCCTCGAAATGATCGCCGATGCCCAGACGCGTCAAAACCTTGTCGGCGTGATCGGTCGAGCCGTTGGTCAGGATCAGCTTGCGCCCGGGCAGTTTTGCGATCGCAGCCCCCATCGCCGGGTTCGGCTCGAGCGGCGAGTGATCGATCTGGTGGACATAAGCGAGGTAATCATCGGCGCGCACGCCATGCTCGGTCATCATGCCGCGCATGGTAGTGCCGTAGCGGCGGTAATAGTCTTTTTGAATCCGGCGCGCTTCCGCAGGCAGCACCTTGAGCCAGGCGCCGACGAACTCCCCGATCCGCGCATCGACCTGCTGCCACAGGTTGACGTGATGCGGATAGAGCGTGTTGTCGAGATCGAACACCCAGGTATCGATATGGTCGAAGGTGCGGGTAAGCATCACGGCATCGCAAAGCGGAGCGTCTTGCCGCCGCCGGACATCTCGACGGCGGTAAAGCCGGTCGTTGCAAAGCCGCGGCTGCCGCAGTCGCCCTGCTCGTTGGTCTCGAACTTGCTCTCGCGCGTGCAAAGCGGGGTAGGGCCGCCCCAGTTCAGCGGCTTGTCCTTGAGCTTGATGGTGCGGTTTTCGGTGTCGACGGCTTCCGCAAAACTGAAAATCTGCTTGGGCGCGCCGATGACGTCGGGATGCAGGCATTTGCCGGGATCGATGCGATACCAGCCGCGGCTGACCACGGCCTTGCCGTCGTCGGTCGCGACCGCGGCCATGATCTTGTGCCGCGTGTCGTTGCACCAGGTGAGCCCGGTGGAAGAAGGCGACTGCACCGCGTCGATCATGGCGGTGAAGAAATTCGCCGACTGCACGATATCCGCGGTCAGTCCGCGATTTTTCAGGAATGCGGCAAGTGCTGCTTGCGTCTTCGGCCCGTCGACGCCGTCGATGGGAGCAGCGTCATAACCCGCGATCACGAGCAGGCGCTGGATGCCGGCTAACTTCGCCTGCTCGTCGTCATATTCCGAGTCTTCGGCAAGATACGCGACAAGGTTGCCGTCGTCGGTTCGCGTAGGCGTAATCTGGGTGAAGGGTGCCGCCGTCTGCCCGGTGCGGCATTGGCGGGCGGCCGCGATGACAAAATTGTCGGCCGCGACGCACAGCGTGTCGCCGCCGTTCTGCGGGATCGGGGAAGCGCCATAAACGCCGAGCGCACGCGCGTTCAAGAGGATGCGGTCGGCAGTCAAGGTGCCCTGCGCCACCACGCGGCAGGCCGCCGGATCGATCCGGAACCAGCCGCGCGTCGCGGTGGCCGCCTTGTCGTCGATGCCGATCGCCGCCTCGACCACATAGCTCATGCGGTTACAGAGTTTCAAATCGGCAAACGCCGGCGCCGAAGAGACAAGGAACGAAATCACCGCGGCGGGAAACGCCAGCGCGGTGCGCCTGCTATATCGCCGCAACCTACCACCGAGACCGTCATGGCCGGGCTCGTCCCGGCCATCCACGTCTTTCTTCGGGCAGCCCGAAAACAAGGCGTGGATGGCCGGAATAAGTCCGGCCATGACGGCCATTTTTCGCGTCGCCGCTTTGATCATCACTTGTGGATCAGCGTACCGGTGCCCTGGTTGGTGAACAATTCGAGCAGCACCGCGTGTTGCATCTTGCCGTCGATGATGACCACGCCCTCCACGCCCTGTTCGAGCGCGTAGATGCAGGTCTCGACTTTCGGGATCATGCCGCCGGAGATGGTGCCGTCGGCGATCAGCTTGCGCGCCGCCTTGATCGACAGTTCCGGGATCAGCTTTTTGGATTTGTCGAGCACGCCGGGGACGTCGGTCAGAAGCAGCAGCCGCTTGGCTTTCAGCGCGCCCGCCACCGCGCCGGCAAACGTGTCGGCGTTGATGTTCAGCGTCTGGCCATCGAGCGATGTCGCAAGCGGCGCCAGCACCGGGATCAGCTCATGGCCGATCAGCTGGTTCAATAGCGTCAGATCGACCTTTTCGGGGTCGCCCACGAAACCAAGGTCGATCGCCTTTTCGATATTCGAATCCGGGTCGACCATGGTGCGCGTCGTCTTCGACGCCTTCACCATGTTGCCGTCCTTGCCGCTTAAGCCCACGGCCTTGCCGCCGGCTGCATTGATGTAGCCGACCAGTTGCTTGTTGACGGAGCCGGCCAGCACCATCTCGACGATCTCGATGGTGGCGGCGTCGGTGATGCGCAGGCCCGCGGCGAATTCGGACTGGATACCGAGCCGCTTCAGCATGGTCGCGATCTGCGGCCCGCCGCCATGCACCACGACCGGATTGATCGCGGTCTGCTCCAACAGCACGACGTCGCGCGCGAACGCTTTCGCCATGTTCTCCGCGCCCATGGCATGGCCGCCATATTTGATGACGATGGTTTCCTCGTCATATTGCTGCATATGCGGCAGCGCTTCGGACAGGATGCGGGCTTGATCGAGCGGGCTGATACGGGACGCGTCGGTCATGAAGCGGTCTCTTTGTCAAAAACTCGGCCCGGGTTCTATCTGATTGGCGCCCCCGGCGCAAAGTGGCGCTTGCTCTCTTCCCCTCTCCCCTTGTGGGAGAGGGTGCGCAGGCGGCCTTCGGCCGCCGTTCTTAGTAAATAGAACGC
>JBATYU010000088.1:0-1524 GCA_049674245.1 Bradyrhizobium sp.
TCAACATCGCACCGATCAGACATGTCCCTGTTAGTCCGACTCTCCGCTTCATTGCAAACCCCCAAACCAACCTTCGCAACCTAGTTCTTCTCGATTTAGTCCAACATGCCACTCACCGTTGGAACGCAGCGCCTGCCGGGCTGTTGGAGCCATGAATCAGCGTATGACAATTCTGGCATGACCGGCCCATCGTAAAGGGCGAGTTGATCCCCGCGGTCGCGGCATGGCCAAAACCGTGGCACTCGAAGCACAGCCTCGGGCGCGAGAGTTTCAACGAGGCTTCGTTAATGGAGCCGTGCGCCTCATGGCAGTTCAGACAGTTCTCGCGCACCGGCGCGTGCTCGAACAGGAACGGGCCGCGCTTCTCGGCATGGCATTTGTAGCAATTGTCGTTGATTGAATCTTCCTTGATCAGCGCTTCGGTAGCGCTGCCGTGCGGATTGTGGCAATCCGAACAAGTAATCTTCCCTTCACGCAGCGGCATGTGCGCCGTGCGGAACATCTGCGCGCGCCGATCCTTGTGACACTGGAAGCAAGTATCCGCCTCGAACACGGTCTTGAGTTGATGTTTGAGCGACACGTTCTTCATCACCGTGTGACAATTGGTGCACGCTAGGTCCCGGGTTTGGTGGATGCTGCCCTGCCAATAGGTCCGCTGGCCTCTTTCGTGGCAGGTTAGGCAGATGGCGTTGTTTTCCTCGGCGGTGCGAGACAGGTCGTCGACCCTGAACGAAATGATGCCGCCGACCCCGCGACCGCCGCCCAGTTTCACATGCTCCGAGCCTGCACCATGACAGTTCTCGCACGCGAACTTGCCGGGCTGGTTCCTGCCGATGCGTCCCATCAAAGTTTTCGAGAACAATTCGGCATAATTGGCGTGACAGGTCATGCACACCTTCTCGCCGACGAAATGCGCTTCAACCGCGGGACCGGCAGGCCTCACCTTCGCGGGGGCCGGGGTGGGCGCTTTCGGCGCATCGGGCGATGGCGCGGCATTGCCTCGAAGGAAGTCCTTCAGCGCGTCAACCGCGTTGTCCGCTTCGGCGAGCCTGACGAGCGGCTTACTTGAGGCTTGCCGCCTGGCGCCGACCGATTTCGCGAATTCGGCGAGTTCGGAAAAGATCGCGTCTTCAGTCTGCCGCGACTTTGAGGTCTTGCCCTCCACGCGTTTTGTTTCGGCCGCAATGGTCTGCACAAAACCGGAGAGCGCGGAAAATGCCTCGTCGTCTCGGGGAGACTGCGGGGCGCTCGCGCTGGACCTGTCGAGATCCAGCAATGCAGCATAAACGCCTTGCCCCGATGTCGGGAAAATGCGCTGAGCCTGGGTGACGTCTAACCCCACCGCCAAGGCCGGCTGGACCAAGCCCAGGACCGCCCCACCGACCAGCATCCACTTCATAAGCCTGAGAAGCCTGGTCAGGGGCTGCGCATACCATGCGCGCTCAGGTTGAGTTGTCGCGCGCAAGCGCCGCTCGAAGCTTTTCGCCCTGCCCATCCAAAACCGCCCCTGCGCCGACGCCAGAC
>JBATYU010000089.1:0-12799 GCA_049674245.1 Bradyrhizobium sp.
CCGCAATGGATGCTCGATCGCCAGCACGGCGATCGAGTTCCAGCTACTGTGCGTTGATTGGCTCTTCGTTTTTACGGCTGAAGATGAGCCATCCGTTTCAGCAAAGATCTCGGAGGCAATGCGGGTGGTCTCGATGGCAGCGGGTACGCCGCAATACATCGCAACAAGCAACACGACGTCCTGCACCTGCTGCTTGGTGCATCCGTTTGCCAGCGCGCCCTTCGCGTGGACTCGGAATTCCACGGGCCGATTGCTCGCTGCGGTTATACCGAGCATCACGAGGCTGCGGATATCGTCGGCAAGCCCCTCTCTTTCCCAGACATCCCCATAAACATAGGCGTTGATGATGTTTTGCAAAGGAGCGCCGAACTCGCCGGACGTCACCATCCGCTTCTCGACCTCGGCCTCTCCAAACATCCGTTTGCGCCGCATTAGCCCGCGCGCGTACATTTCGCCGGTATCCATGTTCTCTCCCCTCGTTTCAAGTCGACGTCAGCTATAGGCGACTTTCTTGAAAGGTGCCAAATTGATCCGAGAAGAAGCGCAGCGACAAGGTCTGGTTCTGCCGATCACCGAGGCCCACCGATGATCCATGCCGCGATCGCCGGCCTAGGGCGGTGGGGCCGCAGCCTCGTGGAAGCATCGCTCAACTACGACCGACTCAAGATCATCCGTGCCGTCGAACCTGACATCACCGGCGCACGAGGCTTTTGCACCGAACATCGTCTCGATTTAACGGACGACCTTGGTACGGTGCTCGCGGATTCGGCGATCGACGCCGTCTTGCTGGCGACCCCCCATTCGGTGCATCCGGCGCAGGTGATCGCGAGCGCCGCCGCAGGAAAACAGGTGTTCTGTGAAAAGCCCCTTGCGCTGCGCCGAGCCGATGCAGCTCGCATGTTCGACGCCTGTCGCAAAGCTGGTATTGCGCTTGCCGTCGGACACAATCGCCGCTTCTGGCCCTCGATGAAGGCGCTGCGCGATATGGTGGCGAGCGGCAAGCTCGGCAGCATCCTTCATATCGAGGGTCACAACAGCAACGAAAATTCGAACAGCGTCGTTAGCGGCTGGCGGTTGTCTCCGGAAGAATCTCCGGGCGGCGGATTGACGGGCGCCGGGCTGCATATTCTCGATGCATTCGTCAGTGTTCTGGGCCCCGTGCGGCGCGTTTACGCCCGATTGAACCAACTCGAGCGAGGTCCCCCTCCCCTTGATACGGCAACAATGACGTTGGACTTCGCCAACGGCGTGACCGGTACGCTGGCGACGTTAAGAGCAACCCCATTTTACTGGCGCGTTCACGTGTTCGGAACCAAGGGTTCTGCTGAGGTGCTGGATGACGTTACCCTGGTCTTGCGCATGAGCGGGAAAACGCCGGAGCGAATAACATGCCCGGCAATCAACGTCCTGCAAGCCGAGCTGGACGCGTTCGTCGATACGATAGAAGGGAAATGCACGTTCCCTGTAGCGGAAGCGCAAGTCCTGGCGACGCTGTCCGCATTCGAGGCGGCACTTCAGTCGATGTCATGCGGAAACGCGGTTGGATGCGGCGCCACCTAGCCAGGAATCTGAATCGATCATCCGGCCATCGCAAGTCATCGCCCAAAGGAAGTAAGCTATCCTTCATTCAATCAGTCGCGCGCGCCGGCATTTTGATTGAATTCGACGCCGGCCGTCCGTTGGCCGCCACTAGATTTTTCTTTGATCTCCCGGTGCACACATCGTGCACACGCCGCCTTCTAACCGCTTGAAAAACTTGAACTCTCGCTCCAATCCATCATGAGGAAGTTTGAGCTAAGTCCAGCCAGTGGAAGCTAGCCAGATGGTGGATCAGCAAATCAACGTCAACTCTGTGCCAGCAGTAATCATTCGGCCCTTGGCTAGGGTTTTGACGATCCATGGCGCTATCACTTCTGAGCGCGAGCGCCCATAACGAAGAGCCGATCTCGAAGATCGTCTTTGCGGCAAAGACCAGCGCGTAGGGCGTATCGCGCGGTCACTCCTCGGTTTCTTCGTAGAGTTTCGACTCGCTCGCAACGGCGAGCAGCCGCCCGACGACTTGGGTCCAGATCCAAAGCAGCATTATTCGCGCTTATCGGCGGCGGCTTTGTGCAGAATTCGACTGGCACGTGCCGGCTTGACCTTTGCGTGCGGGAGGTGAGCGTCGAATCGCTTTCGGTTGAAAGGCACGGCGCCAGAGCCCGCAACGATTTCGATGTCTTCGAGCTGCAACGGCTTGCCGCGCGCCGAGAGCAACTCGGGATATTCGATTTGTCGTCCGCTGGTGCGATCCCTGAAAACCACCTGCGGCCCTGCCGGCTCCGCCAGCCAATCATCGCCCCACTTTTTAAGAGCCAGGTAGGTCGGGAAAAAATCGCGGCCCTTTTTGGTCAGCACATATTCATAGCGCCCGCCGTGCTCCGGCAGCGGCACGCGCGTCATCATGCCGAGATCGACGAATTTTTTCAGCCGCGCACTGAGAATGTTGGGCGCAACGCCGAGATAATATTGAAACTCGTCGAACCGCTTGGTGCCATAATAGGCCTCCCGCAGCAGCAGGATCGACCAGCGGTCGCCGACCACCTCCATCGCGCGGGCGATCGAGCATTCCTTGTTGGTGGAACGGGAACGCTTCAAGGTGTGTCTCGCAGTCCTTTGCCCCGGTGATTCCCGATCCCTTATACCAAGGGAGAAGTGCCGTCCGCCCGCCCCTTTTCGATTGTCAGGCCGCCTGGCCAGCAGGCTCCCGTGGCTTGACCGCAACTTCCGGCTCAAGTGCGCGACGGTGCGTCACCAGAACCCCCGCCTCGGAAAGCCTTTGCAACTCCGCCTCGCTCACGCCGAGTTCGCGAAACACTTCCTTATTGTGTTCGCCCTGAAAGGCCGGCGTGCCGATCGGAGTCAGTTCATCGCCGGAGAAGTGCCAGGGGCGGCCTGGCAACCTGTATTCGCCGCCGCTGCGATCGGAAACGAACTGAACCGCGCCCCAATAGTCGCTCCAATCCGATTTCGTCAGCTCCTTGATCGAGCGGATTTCGCCCATCGCGATCTTGGCCTCGTCGAATTGCGCATCGAGCGTCGCCATATCAGAGAAGGTCAGCATCCAGGACTGGATGATCTGGTGCAGCGCGCCAAAATTCAGCCGCCTTGCCGCCGCGCTCGAAAACCGGGAGTCTTCCATCAAATCGACCCGCCGCATCGCGCGCAGCCAGGACGGAAACGTCCGGCTGCCGATGATGCTGGTGGCAACAGTAAAGTGCTCGCCCTGCGGACCCGTGAAGAAGGAGCAGTCGGTGGCGCCGAGCACCGCGGGCTCGGCCCCGATGTCGTCATCCGACAGATCGACATGCGCGCGCTCGTTGACCGCGAGCAGGGTAGCGGCCATCGCGACGTCGATGTACTGGCCCTGCCCGGTCGTCTTGCGGCTGTGAAGCGCGGCGAGGATGGCAATCACCGCTTGCAATCCGGCATAGACATCGGCATGCGAGAGAGAGTCGGTGCGCGGCTCCGTCAAGGCCTCGCCATAGTGCCGGACGCTGTTCTCGGTAAAGCCGGCCTCGGCCTGCACCGTCGGCGCATATGCCATTCGGCTACGCCAGGGACCGCCCTGGCCGTAACCGGTGATCGACGCATAGATCAGCCGCCGATTGCGCTTCGCCAGGGTTTCGTAATCGAGACCGAAGAAGCCGAGCGTGCCCGCACGAAAATTCTCCACCACGATATCGGCCGTATCGCAGAGCTTTAGCGCCAGATCATACGCGCCGGGAATATTCAGATTGATGCTGACGTTGCGTTTTCCCGCATTCTGCTGCGCATAATAGCCGGACATGCCGTCGGTGGACGGAAATGCAAAGCGCGAGACGTCCGGACTTGGCGGTTCGACCTTGATGACCTCGGCGCCGAGATCCTGCAAGGTCCGTGCACACAGGGGGCCTGCGAGCACGCGGGAAAAGTCGACGACGCGAATTCCGCTGAGGGGACCAGACATCATCAGCGCCCCGCGAATTTGGCAAGACCAGGCCCATTCTTGCGGAACGAGGCAAGCCCGGCTTTCAGATCTTCCGAGGCCCAGATCGGCGCCTGCACCCTCGCCATCGCCTCGTCGGCCGCGGCCACGCCGTCGTTGACGGCGATGTGGGCCAGTTCCTTGGTCGCGGCGTGGGCGAGCGTCGGACCTTGCGCGAATTCCTCCGCGATCGCCATGGTCGCCTTTTCCAGCGACTCCTCGGGAACCGTCAGATTGATCAGGCCCCATTTTTCAAGCGTCGGTGCATCGTAGCGGCGCGCCAGCATCGACATCTCCTTGGCGCGCAACGCGCCGATGCGCTGCACCTGACGCTGGATGCCGCCCAGCAATGGATGCAGTCCCAGCGTCGCCTCCACCGAGCCGATTTTCGCCGACGACGCCGCGATGATGTAGTCGCATGACAGTGCCAGCTCGAGGCCGCCGCCGAGGCAGACGCCATGAATGCTCGCGATCAGCGGGATCGGCAGCAATTCCATGAAGCGGAGGAACTCGACGCCATTCAGGCGGCGGTTTTCGCTGACGGAATCGCCGCTGCCCTGCTCCACGCGCTTGTCGAAAATATCGAGATCGGCACCGGCCGAGAAATGCCGAAGGCCGCTGCGCAGCACGATCGCGCGGCTGCCGGCATCTCGCGCCGCCTCGACCTGTTCGACGATCGCATTGATGAGTTTCGGCCCCAGCAGATTGTAGGGCCGATAGACCATGGTCAACACGGAAATGTTGCCGCGCTGCTCGCGCGCAATCAGTGCATCCTCGGACATTCCGCACCTCCATTGTTGGACGCTGCCAGGCGCGCCTAGCTCATTCATTCCGCCCAGCCTACTACATGACTTGCATTTTGCAAGCCATATAGGCGAATTAAATGATAATCATCATTTTACCTAACCGTGCCGCGGCTTGCAGGCCAAAAAGCCGGGGCGCTAGCCCTATTTCCGTAAATGCGTCAGGCGCCAGCGCACCAGTTCATCGGCGCCCGGGCCGGCTTGCGGCTGCACGTCCTGGAGCCTGACGCGTTGCCCGGTCTCATTGTCGACCCTCGCAAGCCTGACCGCGTGTCCGGTCTTTCGATCGACAAACCTGAGTGGCGGCCCCGCATCGCCGGAAACCGCCCACTTGTCGCCCACCTGCAACAGCGCCTGCAGCACCAGGATGGTGTCCCGGCCCTTCGAGGTCAGAACATATTCATATCGCTCGGGATTGGTCTGGTATTGGCGCCGCTCGACCAACTCGTGGTCCTCAAGGTGTTTTAGCCGATCGGACAAGGTCGCGTTGGTCACGTCGGTCGACCGGCGCAGGTCCTCGTACCGGCTCAAGCCCAACGAAAGGTCGCGCAGAATCAATACGGCCCAGCGGTCGCCGATGGCCTCCATGACGCCGGCGATCGAGCACGCCATCCCCTCAAAGCTCTTTGACTTCATAAAACGCTTGCCTCCTTATCACTCTTATCATTAGAGTTACTACCTGTCGACCGTTATCTGCACTTCCGCCGGCCGACCCCTGATGGAGCGGGGCCACCAACTGCGACGGAAAGGGACCACGAACATGAGTGAGCTTCGCGACCTTGTCATCGACGCCCACGGCGGCATCGCACGCTGGAATAAAGTGAAAACGATCGACGGTGACATGTCCATCACCGGCGGCCTGTGGGCCCGAAAGGGATGGCCGATGGCGCTGAAGAACGTCCACGTCACGGCCGCCACCGGGAAACAATGGATCAGCTACCGGCCCTTCCTCGGCGAAGGCCTGCGCAGCTCATGCACCCCCGACCACACCGTCATCGAAACGCTCGACGGCAAGCCCGTCAAGGATCGCAAAAATCCGCGCGCGGCCTTTGACGGCCACACCGTCGAAACCCCGTGGGACGATTTGCATCTCGCTTATTTCAGCGGCTATGCGATGTGGAATTACCTCACGACGCCCTTCATCTTCACGCAGCCGGGATTTCGTACCGAAGAAATCCAACCATGGGACGAGAAAGGCGAGACACGCCGCCGGCTCAAGGTCACATTTCCGGATCACATCGCAACCCACTGCCCCACGCAGATCTTTCACGCCGATGGCGAAGGCCTGATTCGCCGGGTGGATTACAGCGCGCCCGTTGCCGGCGGCGCACCGACGGCACACTACCTCGACGACCACAGGGACTTCCTGGGAATCAAGGTGGCCACGAAGCGTCGCGCGGTTCGCCGGAACGCCGACGGCACCGCGATTCTCGAGCCGGTGTTCGTGGCGATTGATATCGCCGACATCAGATTCTCATGAGTGGACCGTCGGAGAAAACAATGACTGACCCCGTCGAAAAGCTTCACGTCGTGACTGTCGACGTCAACGGCGTGCGGCGGACTGCTTCGGTCAAGGCGCGCAAGCTTCTGGTCCATTTGCTCCGCGACGATTTTGGCCTCACTGGAACCCATGTCGGTTGCGATACCTCGCAATGCGGCGCCTGTACCGTCGATATCGACGGACAGGCCGTCAAATCCTGCACGATTCTCGCCGTGATGGCCGACGGCTCGTCGATCACGACAATCGAAGGCCTCGCGCCCCGCGGCGACGCTTTGCATCCGGTGCAGGCGGCGTTCCATGAGCACCACGCGTTGCAATGCGGTTTTTGCACGCCTGGGATGATCATGGCCGTGCGCCAGATGCTCGAACAAAACCCTGCTCCGACCGAGAGCGAAATCCGCCACGGCCTTACCGGCAATATCTGCCGCTGTACCGGCTACAACAACATCGTGCGTGCAGTCCAATCCCTCGCCTCGGAGTCGCCTCGCCATGACTGAAGCAACCGCGATCAAGTATGTCGGCCAGCCGTTGCGACGGCGCGAAGACTTCAAGTTCGTCACGGGCAGAGGGCGCTACACCGACGACATCAAGGCGGCCGGCACGCTACATATGGCGGTGCTGCGATCGCCTCATGCGCATGCCGTCATTAGGCAAATCGATCTCTTCGCGGCAAAGGCAGCGCCGGGTGTGCGCCTGGCTTTGTCGGGCGCTGACCTCGTCGGCAAAATCGGCTCGATCGTTCCGAACTGGATCATACCGGGGACAAAAGTGCCGGACCGGCCCGTTGTCGCCATCGGCCGGGTTCGCTTCGTCGGCGAGTGCGTAGCCCTGGTGATCGCCGAAACCCAGGCCTTGGCCCATGATGCGGTCGGGCTGATCGATGTCGACTACGAAACGCTTCCCTCCGTCGTCGATGAGGAAGCCGCGATCCGCGACGGCGCGCCGCAACTCCACGACAATGTGCCTGGCAATATCACCACGGTTTACAAAATGGGCGGCGGCGACTACGGCAAGGCCGCGCGCGAGGCCGATCAGGTCATTACGCTTCGCGTTGTCAACAACCGACTGATCCCGACCTGCATGGAAACGCGTTCCATTCTGGCGGAACCAAATGTCGACGGCAGCCTCACTGTTTATCTCCAGAGCCAGGTGCCTCACATGCATCGGCGGTGGATCGCCGACACGGTCGGCATTTCCGAACATCAGTTGCGAATCGTGGCGCCCGACATTGGCGGCGGTTTTGGCGCAAAAATGCATCTCTACCCGGAGGAACTGCTCTGCCCGTATCTGGCGCGCTTCCTCGGCCTGCCGGTCAAGTGGTGGGAATCGCGCTCCGAAAGCCATCAATCCACCAACCACGGCCGGGCGCATACCGAGACGATGGAGATCGCCTTCCGCAACGACGGCAAGATACTCGGCCTGAAAGTCGAGACGCTGGGCAATGTCGGCGCCTATTTGTCGAACATGGCCAGCGGCGGCCCGACGGTGAATACGATCAATTTCGGGACTGGCGCGTACAAGATCGAAAACTACGAGGCGCGCTCCCGGGTGGTCGTGACCAATACCGTCCCGGTCGACGCCTATCGCGGATATGGCCGGCCCGAGGGCGCCTACATCGCTGAACGGGCGATCGACGCGGTCGCGCGCCATCTCAATCTCGATCAGGTCGAGGTGCGCCAAAGGAATTTCATCCAGCGCGCCGATTTTCCGTATCGGCCCTACAACGGGCCCGCCACGATGTACGACAGTGGCAACTATGAAGGCTGCCTCGCCAAGGCGATGGAAGCGTTCAATTATGCAGCACGCAGCAGCGAGCGCGATCAATTGCGCACCAAGGGCCGCTATCGCGGCATCGGGGTTGCGGCCTACACCCATATGTGCGGCATGGCACCGTCACGCCGCCTCTCGCTGATGGGCTTTAACCGCGGCGGCTGGGAAAGCGCCCGGGTCAGCGTGGACTCCGGCGGCCGGGTAACGATTTTTTCCGGCTCCATGAGTCAGGGCCACGGCCACGTCACGTCGCTCGCGCAGATTGCCGCCGACGTGCTGCAAATTCCGATCGAAGACATTGACGTGGTGCAGGGCGACACACGGCAAGTGCAGGCCGGTCACGGCACCTTCAATTCCCGCTCGATGGCGGTAGGCGGATCCGGCGTTCACGTCTCGTCTACCCGCGTCGTCGCCAAGGCGAAGAAGATTGCTGCGGGCATGCTCGAAGTGGACGAAGCGGATGTCTCGTATCGCGCCGGGCAATTCACCGTCCCAGGGACCGACATCGCGCCTCTGACGTTCGGCAAGGTGGCGCGCATGGCCTATGTCGGCCACAAGCTTCCGGATGGAATGGAGCCGGGCCTCGACGAGACGGTGTTTTACGATCCGAAGGGCATGGGCGCGCCTTCAGGCATTCACATGGCCTATGTCGATGTCGATCCGGAGACTGGAATCGTGGACATTCTCGATTATGTCGCCGTCGACGACGCCGGCACCATCATCAATCCGCTGCTTGCCGGCGGACAGATTCATGGCGGCGTCGTGCAAGGCATCGCGCAGGCGCTTTATGAGGAAGTCAGCTACGACGCCGATACCGGACAATTGATGACGGGATCGCTGCTCGACTATGCGGTGCCGCGCGCCGAACACGTCCCCAGCATCCGGTCGCTATTCCAGGAGACGCCCTCGCCCACCAACCCGATCGGCGTCAAGGGCATCGGCGAGAGTGGATCGATCGCGGCGCCGCCGTGCATGGTTCACGCCGTGCTCGATGCGCTCTCACCGTTCGGGATCAAGCATCTCGACATGCCGATGACGCCACCGCGTGTCTGGTCGGCGATCCAGAACGCACGCGCCGGAGCAGACCAATGATCCCGGCCTCATTCGACTATGTCCGCGCAACCTCGCTTGGAGAGGCCATCGGCCTGTTGCAAAGAGATCCCGACGGCAGCAAGCTCGTGGCCGGCGGCCATACGCTGATCCCGACATTGAAGTTGCGGCTGGCATCGCCAGCGCTGCTGATCGATATCAACGGAATCGATGAGCTAAAGGGAATCGAAATCGCCGACCGCATCAGGATCGGCGGCCTGACCACGCATGCCGAACTGCTGGCATCAAAACCCCTGCGAGAGGTGCTGCCGATCTTCCATCAGGCCGCCGACCTGATCGCCGACCCGCAGGTGCGCAATCGTGGCACCATTGGCGGCTCGCTGGCCAATGCCGACCCCGCCGCCGACTGGCCCGCGGTCGTGGTGGCATTGAATGGCGAACTGGAGCTGGCTGGCCCGGCCGGCCGCAGGCGTGTCGCAGCAAAGGATTTTTTCGTCGACATCATGACCACCGCTCTCGAACCAGGCGAAGTGTTGGTGGCGATCCATCTGCCGCACCCCAACTCGGGTACACAGTTCTGCTATCGCAAGATCCGCCACCCGGCGAGCGGCTATGCCGTGGTCGGTGTCGCCGTCGCGCTGCGCCTGCATAACGGCGTCGTTTCGGAAGCTGAGATCGCCATCACGGGTGCGACCGGCCGGGCGTTTGCGGCTGGCTCCGCAAGCAAGCAACTGATCGGCAAGCCGCTATCGCGCGAAAATATCGCCGCCGCCGCCTCGCTTGCCAGCCAACGAGCCGAGTGCCTCTCTGATCATTACGCGTCGGCGGATTATCGCAGGCATCTCGTCAAGACCGAAGTCGGCAGGGCGCTGGCGTCGCTGAGTGGTGATTGATCGGGCCGGCTGACCTTCGTGTTGCAATTTGACGATCGCGCCTTATCCGTCGAGGGCTACGGATAGGATTACAATGCAGGACCAACGGATTTACGTGGCGGTCAGAGCATCGGCTGTGAGCTTGCATACAGTAGCAGCTCAGATTCCAATCGAGCCGTCGATACAACATCGGCGCAAATTCGCGGCTTAACGAACGAGATCGTTCCCCTTCCAATGCAGCGGTCCGCTGCTGACCCTGCAGCGCGTTCAGTTCAGCGTTGCTTATGTTGGCTGTACTAAGATTTTCTTTGATCTCCCGGTGCACACGTTGTGCACACGCGGCCTTCTAACCGATTGAAAAACTTGAACTCTCAATCCAATCCATCCAGAGGAAGTTTGGACTAGGTCCAGCGGGAGCTAGCGAGATCCAACATCCACACCTCAACGACCGCTTTGCGCCACAAGCTGCCATTCCATAAACGCTCATTTCGCGTATCGGCGTGCGCTTACACTTTTTTGGCGATACTACGCGGTGCTGTACGAACGCTGTCACAGGGCATGCGTTGCCCACGCCAGAGCAGAGCTGAGGATCAGGCTACGGCTACGCCTGTTTGGCTTTGGCTCGCAGAGCCGACTTTTTCCCTCTGTGCTGACGAGGGCTACGAAAGATCGGGCGCGATCACAGGAAATCGTAGGCAGGCGAGCGAGATCGTCGAACTTGGTAGCGGGGGAGCGCTACAACGCGATACCCACTATCGCAGAAGCCCTATTTTCGTATCGCCTGGCGCCGGTCACCCGTGCGTGAAGTCACCGGGTTTCAATCCGAGTGCTTTGACAGCAACTTCCGGAAGCGGTCCGTACGCCTCGACTCTTTCATTCGGCGCCATCATGGCCGCAATGATTGCCACGGCCTTGGCCGAATCACCTTCGGCCACGAAAAAGACCGAGCGAACCGGTGGGCCACCACCTAACGGCTCAGTTGTTACCAGGACAACCTGACCATTTGCCATGCTCTCCCATACCGCAGTCGCTGCGTCATTTCCACGATCGTTTGGATCGATCCCCGCAGACCTGCAGTGCAGCAACAACCGGGCGCACATCAAGGCGGACCCGCCGTGGTCTTGCATCGACTCGGCACAAACACCAACTGAATAAGGCACAATCGCTCCGGAGTGAGCGCGTGGCCAGCCGAAGGGTAAACCAAGATCTCCCCGTGATCGCGCGCTTTGAGGTGCGCCATCGCAACTACCTCGCGCCAGACGGCTCGATAGTCCGGCCGCTCCCCGCCTTCGCCTCCGATGCAAACCTGCTCATCGCGCTCTACCGGGCCATGGTGCTGCTGCGCCTCTTTGACAAGAAGGCTGTTGCATTGCAGCGCACCGGCCGGCTTGGGACTTATGCCGTTTCGCTCGGCCAGGAGGCGGTGTCGGTTGGGATAGCCAGTGCGATGCGGGAAGAAGACGTGCTGTTGCCCTCCTATCGCGACAATGGCGCGCTGATCTGGCGTAGCGTCAAACTGGAGGAGATTCTGCTGTTTTGGGGTGGGGACGAACGGGGTAATGACTTCTCGGGACCCGTGCATGATTTCCCGTTCTGCATTCCTGTCGGATCTCAGGCGCCGCACGCCGCCGGCGTTGCCTATGCCTTCAAGCTGCGCAAGGAACCGCGTGTCGCGGTGTGCATGTTCGGCGATGGCGCCACCTCAAAAGGTGATGTTTACGAAGCGATGAATTTTGCCGGCGTGCACAAATTGCCGGTGGTGTTCGTCGCCACCAACAATCAATGGGCCATATCGGTGCCGTTGCGGCTGCAGACGGGTTCAGAAACCCTGGCGCAAAAGGCCATCGCCGCCGGCTTCACCGGCGAGCAGGTCGATGGGTGTGACGTGGTGGCGATGCGCGCCGCGGCCGAAGAGGCCATTGCCGCAGCCCGCGATGGCAAAGGCGCTCGCTTCATCGAGGCAGTGACCTACCGCCTCGGCGACCACACGACCTCCGATGACGCATCACGCTATCGTTCGGCTGACGAAGTCCAGGCTCATTGGAAGGAAGAGCCTATTGCCCGCTTAAGGGCTTATCTTGTGGCTCAAAAAATGTGGGGCAAAGCAGACGAAGAACGGCTCGCCACTGGGTGCCATGAGCGCGTCGAGGCGGCGGTCGAGCGCTATCTGGCAACGGCAACACGCCGGCCGGAAACCATGTTCGATCACCTCTACGCCGACCTGCCCGAGGTCTATGCCGCACAGCGCCGCGAACTCGCGGGAGAGAACGATGCCTGAGGTAACGCTGGTGGAAGCCGTCAATCTGGCGCTCGCACGCGCGATGGAGGATGATCCCGATGTGGTCGTGCTTGGCGAAGACGTTGGCGTCAACGGAGGCGTCTTCCGCGCGACCGTGGGCCTACAGAAGCGCTTTGGAGCCGAGCGCGTCCTCGATACGCCGCTTGCTGAACTCCTGATCAGCGGGCTCTGCGTCGGTATGGCGGCGCAGGGGCTGAAGCCAGTGGGCGAGATCCAGTTTATGGGGTTTATTTATCCCTGCCTCGATCAACTGGTGAACCACGCATCCCGGATGCGCAACCGCACCCAAGGACGGCTCACCTGTCCGATGGTTCTGCGCACGCCGCATGGGGCCGGCATTCGCGCGCCCGAGCATCATTCCGAAAGCACCGAGGCAATGCTCGCCCATATTCCTGGCTTGCGCGTCGTCATCCCTTCTTCGCCGGAACGCGCCTATGGACTTCTCCTCGCCGCGATCCGCGATCCCGATCCGGTGGTGTTTCTGGAGCCAACGCGCTT
>JBATYU010000090.1:0-3221 GCA_049674245.1 Bradyrhizobium sp.
AGGAAGAAGTAATTAAGGCTGAGGACTGAAAGGACAATTGCGAGCACGCCTGGCCCGGTTCCGGCGTACCAAACGGTCGCGGCGACGGCGAACAGGAACGGCGTCAACCTGACCTCGAAATGTCGCAGCACGAAGAAACTCAACCCGATTGCGATCGCTACCGACAGAACTGCAATGCCGTACCGGAGAATCGTCGGCATGGGTGTTGGCGATGAAGGGTCCCGATACGCCATGGCTTGCCTCATGGGTGAGCCAGCCGACCAACGAGGAGCTATACGCGAAAGTTGGTGACGGCATGAGGGGATAGAGCGGTGTATCGTGGGGGTGTTCGAAGCCTCCACTTCTCCACTGAAGGAGTGATACGCCCAGACCGACACTAACGTTTTCCAACTCTCCCAACCAGGAACTTTTTGCGGACCCGCTGACCGAGGTCTTGCGCAACGGCGTACGAGCGCTTCTGGAGCAGGCCGTCGAGATCGAGGTATTGAACCGGCGCACCAATGGTTCTCGTCGGGCCAGGAAGTAATTCTTCCTGCTGAGGTCTGGATACATTTCGTCGAGTTGTCGCACCTTCCTGACGGCTCCCCAACGGAGATAGCCGTAGCCGTGCTTAAGACAACCGAAGCGGCAGCTTTCGTTGAGCGGATCGAACGGCATCAAAGAGCGATTCTAAGGCGGTGACCTGCGCAGCAGGTCGTCACAGCCTAAGCCGACGTTCTGGACCGAAGGCGGTCATAGCGGGGATATCCGCCGTCACCGAGAACGTTCCTTTCGCTTTCCGGACGCGCAATCTTATGCCACCGGCATTGGATCAGCATGCCCTGCGGGAACGATCTCGTCTGGTTCTAGAGGCACGGTGAACTGAAAGACGGCGCCCCGAGGTTCATTCGCACCGGCCCATATCCGTCCGCCGTGCGCCTCGATGATCGAACGGCAGATGGCCAGGCCTATGCCCATGCCCTGGACCTTGGTGGTGTAGAAGGCCTCGAATAGGCGGTCCACACTCTTCAGAACCAGTCCCGGCCCCGAATCTCGTACCGCCACCAGCGCGCCGTTTGGCTCCGCTTTCTCGGTACAAATCAGCAATTCGCGTGCTCCTTCGCGCATACTGCTCATTGCCTCGACGGCGTTGATAATCAAATTGAGGATTACTTGCTGCAGTCCTACCCGATCTGCTTGGACAACCAGCGATGGCTCTGCGAACTGCGTCCGCACTGATACGCCGTTTTTCGTCGCCTCGCCACGCGTCAGCACAAGCACGTCGCGGATCGCCTCATTGATCTCCGCGCGCTCCCTTTTCGGCGGCGCCTCCTTGAGCAGCCCGCGGATCCGGTAGATCACGTCGCTTGCTCGATAGGCGTCCCTCACGATGCAATCGAGCGCTTGTCGTACCTCGTCCAGGTCCGGCGGTCGACGATTCAGAAAGTGCCGAGCGGCCTGAGCGTTAGTGACTATCGCTGTAATGGGCTGCGTCACTTCATGGGTGACCGAGAGCCGTCCTATCGTTGTGATGCGGTCGATGTGCGCCAGATCGACCTGCGCCTCGCGCAAGGTTTCGGTGGCCAGCGTCAGGACGCGCGTTCGGATTAGTGCGGCATCAAAGTCTTTTTTAGTATCGTCTGGTGCGGCGCCGAGAGGTCCAGTGTCGATCATAGTGCTCTCCTTTGCATGTTCGGAGCGGAGCACAAGACGGCGAAGGCCGGTCCGATGGTGTGAGCATCCCAGGAATGATCAATCCCCTCTTGGAGGGGTTTGATCCGGCCCGGAGGCCTTTGCTTTTTTCATATGGAATTTTGGCCTGTTGCGCCTTTTAAGAGACGGGTCGGGCTCAATTGTCCAAATCTGGCTACTTCGGGATCGGCAATTTGCGCGCACTTTGCTAAATAGGCGGAAACAGCTCCGCCAATCGCCTTCAGCGATTGCGGCGTACTCCGCATGGAGTATCATGATACCGCTTCGGCAATGCCCTTTTTGGTGTCCGCGGTGCCTCGAGGAGCTGCGGCGCCGTTCGCCGCGACAGCGCGTTTCGCCACGGTCGGAAACTGGACGGCGCGCCGTCGCTAGGAGCGCGTCCATAGTAAACCAGGTGCGGTGATGGGACTCCCGGAGCGGTCTGCAAGCTCGCTCGCCGCTATCGCGGGGCACGCTGAACGCGTTTATTCGGTTGCCGAGGGGGCGACGCCTCCGCTGGGGATACAAGCGGTATCAAGCTCCTGGCAAAGATCGGCAAAAAAACACGGCCTCGATCCACTCGATAGCCAGGCGCCACGCATCCTCACACCTGTTGAGCTGAAACATTTTCGTGAACCGCTGGATAAGCTCATCTTCACTGCCCAGCAGGAGATGGATGAACTGTACGGGGTGGTTCGTGAGGCTGGATACACCGTCTTGCTTTGTGATACCTCGGGCGTCGCAGTCGCGCATCGTGGTGAAAATGCGCTGGCAAGCCAGTTCCAATATTGGGGAACTTGGCTCGGCGGGGTGTGGTCTGAGGAAGTGGAAGGCACAAACGGCATCGGCACCGTCATCGCCGAAGAGCGGCCTGTCACCGTTCACAGAAGCCAGCACTTTAGGTCCAGACATATTAACTTGAGCTGCTCTGGCGCTCCGGTGTTCGGGGTCGATGGGCGACTGATAGCAGTCCTGGACGTCTCTGCCATCGATCCTGAACTCTCCGAACGAGCGCACGCGCTGACTGGGGTGCTCACAGTACGATCGGCGCGCGCGATAGAAGAACGATTTTTTCGTGAGCAGTTCCGTCGAGAGTGGATCGTCGCGGTAGCGCGGCCGGAAGGAGGCGCTTCAGGTATGCTGCTGGCGATTGACGGCAACCAACGCATCATCGGCGCAAACCGGGTCGCGCGCACGTCCCTCATGCTCGATGATCGCGGGCTCCAGGCGGGTACCAGCCTGTGGTCGATTTTCGAGCGAAACATCGACCTTTTCCGGCGCAAGGACCGAACCGATATTTCTGCGCGATTGCTGATCGCCGGCAGCGATGACAGTTGGCTAGCGCTTGTGACTCCACCCGATCACCCTATACCTGACGGCAACCTGCACACGCGCCCGCGCCTGGGCTCGATTGATATTTCAAGGCTGCCGTCAGCACCGCAGGCACAGGGTGGATTGTCGCCCGGCACGATGCGTCGGGTGCGGGAATACGTCAAAATGCATTTGGGCGAAAGTATCGATCTGTCGATGCTGGCTGGAGTCGCCGGACT
>JBATYU010000091.1:0-8492 GCA_049674245.1 Bradyrhizobium sp.
GTCGGAGACCACCCAGACATCCGCCGCCCGCGCGCCGTCGCCCATCGATACCGCGCGGGCGTCAAGCTGTTCGGCGATCCGGCAGAAGCCGCCCGGCATGATGGTCCAGCCGTTCGGGCTTGCCGCCGCAAAGACGCGCAGCACGAACGGGCGCGGCATGATCCGCCCCTGATCCCACACCGGCATCGTCGACAGCCGCACCAGCTCCTGGCCGACAAAGTCGATGCCGCGCTTGTTGATCGCAGCCTTGAGCCGTTCGCGCTCAGCCGGCGGCAATTCGCCCGCCAGCACCGGCCCGTTGCTCGCAAAACCCGGCACGCTCCTGCCGTAGGCGCCCTCGATTGCGACCTCGTCGAGCCGCGACAGCACTTCCTCGCGCGCAGCCTTCTGGCCACACCACCAGGTCGCGATATGCGGCATCTTCAGGTCCTCGCCGAGGAAGCGGCGGCAGAGGCTCGGCAGAAAGCCCAACAGCGCGCGGGCCTCGAGCACGCCCGAGCCCGGCATGTTGGCGACGACCACGCCGTTCTTGCGCAAAACATCGATCAGACCGGGGACGCCGAGATGCGAAGAGGCGTCGAGTTCCAGCGGATCCAGAAAATTGGAATCGACCCGGCGCAGTAGCACGTCGAGCCGCTTCAGCCCAGCGACGGTGCGGATGTGGATGCGATCGCCAGAGACGGCAAGATCGTCGCCTTCGACCAGCAAAAATCCGAGATAGCGTGCCAGCGTGGCGTGCTCGAAATAGGTTTCGTTGAAAATGCCCGGCGTGAGTAGCCCGATGCGCGGCTCGTCGCGATCGGCGCTGCCGCGCAAACTATCGCGAAAGGCCTCGAAGAACGGGGCGACGCGCTCGACATTCATCGATTTATAGAGCGAGGCAAAGGCGCGGCTCAGGACCAGCCGGTTTTCGAGGGCGTAGCCGGCGCCAGACGGCGCTTGCGTGCGGTCGCCCAGCACCCACCAGCGGCCGTCCGGTCCGCGGCCGACATCGGCGGCATAGAGGTTCAAATATTGGCCTCCGGGTGGCTTGATGCCGCAAACGGGCCGCAGATATTCGGTGCTGCCGGCAATCGCCGCGGCAGGTATCGCGCCCTCGGCGACCAATCGGCCTTCGCCATAGAGATCGCGCAGCACAAGCTCCAGTAATTGCGCGCGCTGGGCGATGCCGGCGGTCAATTGCTGCCAGTCGGCCTCGCCGATCAGGAGCGGCAGATGGGAGAGCGGCCACAGCCGGTCGGCGCTTTCGCCCGGCGCGCGATAGGTGACGCCGGCCTCCCGCAAATGCCGGTCGGCGGCGCCAAATCGCCGCTCGATATCGGCCGGTGAAAGGGTCGCGAAGGCGTCGAAAAATCGCGCCCAGACCGCGCGCGGCGTGCCATCCTGGGCGATAAATTCGTCGGGAATTCCCGGCAGGCGGACATAATCGCGGGTCCATTGCACGGCGCGCCGCGGGGCGGGACGGGTCTTGCTCCCTTGCGTTGCTCCCTCGCCGGCCTGTTCCGCCATATCCGAACCTCCCGCTTCTACCTTTATTTCAATGCAGGAGCGGCGTTCTCAAGTCGAGGGTCAAAGGGAACTCAATTGTGCGTTCCTCGCGCGGCGGATCGATCTTGCCGGGCGTGTGGCCATGATCCTGAAACCGGGCAAGCCTGCGCGCCTCGGCCTCGTAAGAATTGACCGGTTTTGTTTCATAATTACGACCGCCGGGATGGGTGACATGATAGACGCAGCCGCCGAGCGAGCGGCCGTTCCAGGTATCGATCAGATCAAATGTCAGCGGCGCGTGCACCGGGATGGTCGGGTGCAGGCCAGAGTGCGGCTGCCAGGCCTTGAAGCGGACGCCTGCGACCGCCTCGCCGGAGCGGCCGGTCGCCGTCATCGGCACGCGTCTTCCGTTACAGGAGACGACGTGGCGGCCCTCGACAAAGCCCTCGGCCTTGACCTGCAGCCGTTCGACGGAACTATCGACATAGCGCACGGTGCCGCCGGCCGAACTTTCTTCGCCCAGAACATGCCAGGGCTCCAGCGCCTGCCGCAATTCCAGCGCAACGCCGCCGTGATGCACCCGGCCGAACGCGGGAAAGCGGAACTCGAGCTGGGCGCGATACCATTCCGGCGAGAAATCGTAGCCGGATTGCTTCAACTCGGCGAGCACGTCGAGAAAATCCTCCCAGAGGAAATGCGGCAGCATGAAACGGTCGTGCAGCGTGGTGCCCCAGCGCACGAATTTGCCCTCTTGCGGCTCGCGCCAGAGCTTTGCGATCAGCGCGCGGACCAAGAGTTGCTGTGCGAGCGACATGCGCGGGTCCGGCGGCATTTCGAGCGCGCGGAATTCGACCAGCCCGAGCCGGCCGGTCGCGCCATCGGGCGAATAGAGCTTGTCGATGCAGATTTCGGCGCGGTGGGTATTGCCGGTGATGTCGACCAGGATGTGCCGGAACAGCCGATCGACCAGCCATAGCGGGATTTCACCGCCCGGCGGCGGCACCTTCGAAATCGCGATCTCCAGCTCATAAAGGCCGTCATGCCGCGCCTCGTCGATCCGCGGCGCCTGGCTGGTCGGGCCGATGAACATGCCGGAAAAAAGATACGACAGCGACGGATGCCGCTGCCAATACAAGACAAGACTCTTCAAGAGATCGGGGCGGCGCAGGAATGGCGAGTCCTTCGGTGTGCTGCCGCCGACCACGACATGATTGCCGCCGCCGGTGCCGGTGTGGCGGCCGTCGACGAGGTACTTGTTGGCACCCAACCGGACCTTTGCGGCGTCTTCGTAAAGCCCGAAGGTGATGTCGACCGCCTCGCGCCAGCTTTTTGCCGGCTGGATGTTGATCTCGATCACGCCGGGATCGGGCGTCACCTTGATCACCTCGACACGCGGATCGTAAGGCGGCGCATAGCCCTCGACATGCACCTGCAATTGCATTTCTTCGGCGGTCGCTTCAACTGCGCTCACCAACTCCAGGTAATCCTCCAGCTTTTCCACCGGCGGCATGAAGGCGCAGAGCACGCCGTCGCGGATTTCGATCGACATCGCGGTACGCACGCCGCCCGATCGCGGCTGCTGCTCCTGCACCATTTGTTGCGGAGCGCCCGCCGCGGGAGCGGCCTGATCGTAGACCGGGAGGTCCTCACGCGGCTCCAGCGGATCCTGCTCGACCGTGTAGGGATAATCGTCGGGCGGAATATAGGGCAGCGAGGCGATCGGCAGCCGCAGGCCGAGCGGGGAATCGCCCGGCATCAGGAACAGATTGCCGCGCCGAAGGTTCCAGCGCTCGCTCTTCCAGCGCGCGGCGTCCGCATTCCAGCGCTGGATCGGCAGCACAAATCCCTTGGGCGTGTTGAGGCCGGAATCGAACACCCGCGCCATCCGCGCGCGCTCTTCCGGATCCGATAATTTGGAGTCGGTAGGATCGACATTGGGCGGCAGGCCGGCTTCCTTCTGCAGCCAATGACCGGGATCCTCGAACGCCGGCAGCACGAACTCGGAATCGACACCCAGTTTCCTCGCAGTACCTTCGGCAAAACGTTCGGCATCGTCGATATCGGCCTTGCGCGGGTTCTCGATGGTGGCGATCAGGTCGGAATTCTTCCAGATCGGGACGCCATCCTTGCGCCAGTAGAGACCGAACGCCCAGCGCGGCAGGCTTTCGCCGGGATACCATTTGCCCTGGCCGTAATGCAGCAAGCCACCCGGCGCGAACCGCGTCCTCAAGCGGCGGATCAGATCGTCGGCGAGCGCGCGCTTGGTCGGGCCGACGGCTGCGATATTCCATTCCGGCGATTCCATGTCGTCGATCGCAACAAAGGTCGGCTCGCCGCCCATGGTCAGGCGCACGTCATGTGCTCCAAGATCGGCATCGACCGCTTCGCCGAGCCTATCGAGCAGCGCCCAGGATTGATCCGAAAACGGCCGCGTGATCCGTGGCGCCTCGCGGATGCGCTTGACGTTCATTTCGAAGGCGAATTCGACATTGGCTGAGCCGGCGCTGCCCGAGATCGGCGCCGCCGAGCGATAATGCGGCGTGGCGGCGACCGGGATGTGCCCCTCGCCGGTCAGCATGCCCGAGGTAACGTCGAACCCGATCCACCCCGCACCAGGCAAATAGACCTCCGCCCAGGCGTGCAAATCGGTGAAATCATTTTCGACCTCGCGCGGCCCCTCGACCGGATCGATGTCGGGACGCAGTTGAATGAGATAGCCGGAGACGAAACGGGCGGCGAGCCCGAGATGCCGCAGCGCCTGGATCAACAGCCACGCCGAGTCGCGGCACGATCCGGCGCCGGCACGAAGGGTCTCTTCCGGCGTCTGAACGCCCGGCTCCATCCGGATGATGTAGCGAATCTTTTTCTGCAATTGCGCGTTGAGATCGACCAGGAAATTGACGGTCGAGTCCGCCTCGCGCGGAATGGATGCGAGGTAGGCCGCAAGCAGCGGCCCGGGCTCCGACGCCGCCAGATAAGGCGCGAGTTCGGCCTTCAGCCCGTCGATATACTGGAACGGAAAGCTGTAGGCGTAAGGCTCGACGAAAAAATCGAAGGGATTGACGACGATCATCTCCGCCGTGAAATCGACTTCGATCTTGAGCTCGGTCGCCTTCTCCGGAAAGACATAGCGCGCCAGCCAGTTTCCTTGCGGGTCCTGCTGCCAGTTCACGAAATGGTTTGCGGGCGTGACTTTAAGCGAATAGCTCAGGATCGGCGTGCGGGTGTGCGGCGCCGGGCGCAGGCGAATGGTTTGCGGGCCGAGGTCGATGGGTCGGTCGTATGTGTAGTGCGTGACGTGATGTAGTGCGACAAAGATCGACACAGGCCGAGTGCTCCAGCAGCTTTTTTAAGCAGAACACTGGCCGCCGCTGACATCAAGCACTAACAACGGGCAATGGATGCCTATGGGGGTAGCGGAAATCCACCCGTCGCCCCCGCCTAGTGCGCAATTGCGCTCGGGGGGCCGGGGGCCCATACCGCGAGATCCATCGATGAGGCAGGTCTGCGGGCGGGTTGCCCTCCGGACCTGCCGCATCCGGGTCAGCATTTGGTTGACAGCTCCCCCACTATAGTAGATATCCTATAAACTCAAAATCGATGAGCAAGACCGATACACCGCTGGAATTCATTGGCACCTCACGGGATGACCTGAGCGAATTTCCAACGGAGGTCAAATATTGCATCGGCTTTGCGCTTCGCACCGCTCAGAAGGGCGGCAAACATCCCGATGCTAAACCGCTGAAAGGATTCAAGGGCGCTGGTATTCTCGAAATCGTGTCTGATTTTGACGGCAACACCTTTCGCGCCGTCTACACGGTGAAAATAAAAGGCGTGATTTACGTGCTTCACGCATTTCAGAAGAAATCCAAGAAGGGCATCGCGACGCCAAAAGCAGAGCTAGACAAGATCAAGCGCAGATTGAAAGAAGCCGAGCAAGCGAGTCTGGAGAGAGGGCGATGAAAAAGGTCAGAGTCACAAAGAGCAGCGGCAACGTGTTTGCGGACATCGGCCTGCCCAACGCTGCCGAGCATTCCATCAAGGCAGACCTCGTGCTGCGCATTGCAGCGCGGATCAAATCGAAGGGCCTGACACAAGCCAAGGCCGCATCATTGCTCGGTCTGGCGCAACCGGATGTGTCGAAACTTTTGCGGGGGCATTTTGCTGGATATGCTTACGAACGCCTGTTCGGCTATCTCAATGCTTTGGGAGAACGGGTCTCGATCGAAGTATCGCAAGCCAAAACCAAAAAAGACGCCCGGCTTGAGCTGGAAATGACAGACTGAGGCGAGCCAGCCGGAAATATTTCTTCATACCCTCGATGTGGGCCGTGACCTCCGCCGGCATCGCCGGGGTTGCGGCCGACGCGGCGAAGGCTGGCAGCATGCAGACGGCCGAGACGATGACGAAGCAATTCATGATGCATCCCGATTGATAAAGGCACCCGCCCCTACATCGTCGCGCCCAGCACCCAGGGCGCGAATTCGGCGCCGCCGAAATCAAAGCTCTCGCTCTTGGTAGGCTGGCCCGACGCCGTCTTCAGCATCAGGTCGAAAATCCGCTGGCCGCATTGCTGCACGCTCTCCTCGCCGTCGAGGATGGTGCCGCAATTGACGTCCATGTCGTCTTCCATGCGCTTGTACATCGCGGTGTTGGTCGCAAGCTTGATCGACGGCGCGGGCTTGCAGCCGAACACGCTGCCGCGCCCGGTGGTGAAGCATACGAGATTGGCGCCGCCGGCCACCTGCCCGGTCGCGGCCACCGGGTCGTAGCCGGGCGTATCCATAAAGACAAAACCCTTCTTGGTGACGGGTTCGGCGTAGTTGAGAACGTCGACGAGATTGGTGCTGCCGGCTTTCGCCATGGCGCCGAGCGATTTTTCCAGGATCGTGGTGAGGCCGCCGGCCTTGTTGCCGGGGCTCGGATTGGCGTTCATCTCGGCGCCTTCCCGCGCCGTATATTCCTCCCACCAGCGCATCAGGCCGACGAGCTTCTCGCCGACCTCGCGGCTGACGGCGCGGCGCGTCAACAGGTGCTCGGCGCCGTAGGTCTCCGGGGTTTCCGACAGGATGACCGTGCCGCCGTGCCGCACCAACAGGTCGCTCGCCGCGCCCAGCGCCGGATTGGCAGAGACCCCTGAATAACCATCCGAGCCGCCGCATTGCAGCGCCACCGTCAATTCGCTCGCGGGGACCGGTTCGCGCTTCACTTTATTCGCATCGGTCAGCGCCTCGCGCACGAAGGCGACGCCGGCTTCCACCGTCTTGCGGGTACCACCGATTTCCTGAATTTCTAGCTCGCGCAAGCGGCCGGCGAGCTTTTGTTCCTTCATCAACCCGCCGATCTGGTTGACCTCGCAGCCGAGGCCGAGCACGACGACGGCGGAAAAATTCGCATGCCGCGCGTAGCCGCCTAGCGTACGCCGCAGCAGCGCCAGCGGTTCGTCTTGCGTCATGCCGCAGCCGCTCTTGTGCGTGAGCGCCACCACGCCATCGACATTGGGGAAGTCGGCCAGCGGATTGTCGCCGCTGAACGGATTCTTCTTGAAGACATCGGCGACCAGGCCCGCGACATGGGCGCTGCAATTCACCGAGGTGAGGATGCCGATATAGTTGCGGGTCGCCACGCCCCCGCTCGGGCGGCGGATGCCGTCAAAGGTCGCAGGCCAATCGAAATTCGGCACCGGCTTGACGTCGACGCCGAACGCATAGTCTTTGGCGAAATCACCCATGCCGCAATTTTGCGTATGAACATGCTGGCCCGGGGAAATCGGCGCGGTGGCAAAGCCGATGATTTGGCCGTAGCGTCGGATCGGCTCACCCACCGCAATGGGTTTGATCGCGACCTTGTGGCCTGCGGGAATCCGCTCGCTCGTCGTCACGCCTTCGGCCACCACCAGGCCCTGTGGCAGGCTCGAGCGTGCGATCAGCACGCCGTCGTCAGGATGCAGTCGGATGACGGGGGCTGGGGCCATGGGTGTCTCCGTTAGAGTGAGCGAATAGTGGGTAGCGAATAGCGAGTGGATTACCCTACTCACTATTCGCCATTCGCCTCTTAATCACGCCTTGCCGCCGGACTCTTTCCTGGTCTGCGCCACCTGCATCCTGGCGTAGGTCGACATCAATCCGACCTCGTTCGACAAGGTCACCAGCCTGAAGCCCATGTTGATCGCCCGCAGAGCGCCTTCGGCACCACTGCAGTGGATGCCGGGATTGAGCTTGCGCTTGTCGCACTCCTTGATGATCTTCTCATAGATCTTGAGGATCTCCGGCTCGTCGCGGTCGAGCTTCGGCACCAGGCCGTAGGAGAAGCCGAGATCGGACGGGCCGATATAGACGCCATCGATGCCCTCGACATCGAGGATCTGCTCCATGTTGCCGACCGCCGTCCTGGTCTCCATCATCGGCAGCAGCACGATCTCCTCATTCGCCGTTTTTTGGTAGGTGCCGGCCGAGCCGTACATCCCTGCTCGGATCGGACCGTTGGAGCGCACACCCATCGGCGGATATTTGGA
Source organism: Bradyrhizobium sp. (assembly GCA_049674245.1). Taxonomy (GTDB): domain Bacteria; phylum Pseudomonadota; class Alphaproteobacteria; order Rhizobiales; family Xanthobacteraceae; genus Bradyrhizobium. The sequence continues at coordinate 8,003 of JBATYU010000091.1, forward strand.
ATAAGACACCAGGTTCTTGGCTTCCTGCGGCGTGTTGATCATGGGGCAGATCAAGCCATAGGCGCCGCCATCGAGTACCTTGCCGATCATGCCCGGCTCGTTCCAGGGCACGCGGACCATCGGCGTCACCGGATGGCCGTGCATCGCCTGGAAACATTGCACCATCGACTGATAATCCTGCACGCCGTGCTGCATGTCGACGGTGACGCTGTCGAAGCCGCATTGCGCGATCACCTCCGCTGAAAAGCCTGAGGGAATTGCAAGCCATGCGTTGACGACCGCTTTGCCCGAGGCCCAGATTTTCTTGACGTTGTTAGTCACTCTCCATCCCTCCGTTGATCCAACCGCCGTCATTGCGAGCGCAGCGAAGCAATCCAGGGCCGCACGACAAGGCTGGATTGCTTCGCTGCGCTCGCAATGACAACTCACTCACGCTGTGACCCTTTGAATGCTGACTTCGCTGACGCCGACTTCGCGCGCGGTATTCACT
>JBATYU010000092.1:0-2834 GCA_049674245.1 Bradyrhizobium sp.
GGCAGCGTGACGATATCGAGCCCGACGTCGGTCGCTCCTTGCACGTTGTCATGGCCACGGAAGATGTTGGCGCCCGTGCCAGCCTTGCCGACGTTGCCGGTCATCAACAGTGCGATGCAACTCGCCCGCACGTTGGCGGTGCCGACGGTTTTCTGGGTCTGGCCCATGGCCCAGATCAGCGTTGACGGCTTCTCCGTAGCAAATATCTTGGCGACGCGCTTAAGCTGTTCGCCGGGAACGCCACTGACGCGCTCGACTTCTTCCGGATTCCACTTCTGCACTTCCTTGCGGAGATCGTCGAAACCGTAGACGCGCTGTTTGATGAACTCCTTGTCCTCCCAGCCGTTCTGGAGGATGTGCCACATCATGCCATAGAGAACCGGGATGTCGGTGCCCGGCCGCATGCGCACATATTCGGTCGCATGGGCGGCGGTTCGCGTCAGGCGTGGGTCGATGACGATAAAGTTGGCCTTTTGAAGCTCCTTGCCCTCGAGCAAATGCTGCAATGATACCGGATGCGCCTCGGCCGGATTGCCGCCCATGATGATCTGGGTCTTGGCATTGCGAATATCATTGAAGCTGTTCGTCATCGCGCCGTAACCCCAGGTGTTGGCTACGCCGGTGACGGTCGTCGAATGGCAGATACGCGCCTGATGGTCGGTGTTGTTGGTGCCCCAGAATGCGCCGAGTTTACGGAACAGATAGGAGCCCTCATTTGTCATTTTGGCCGATCCGAGCCAGTAAACGGAATCGGGGCCCGACTTCTCACGAACTTCGAGCAGCTTGTCGCCGATCTCGTTGATCGCTGTGTCCCAGGAGACGCGCGCCCACTGTCCGCCCACGAGCTTCATCGGATAGCGGAGCCGGCGTTCGCTGTGCACGAGTTCGCGCACGGAAGCGCCCTTCGCACAATGCGATCCGCGATTGATCGGGGAATCCCAACTCGGCTCCTGGCCGATCCAGACCCCGTTCAACACCTCCGCGGTCACGGTGCATCCGACCGAGCAATGCGTGCAAATGCTCTTGCGAACGGTCGCTCCAGATGTGAGGGGACCTGCGCTTGCCGCTTTCGCCTTGCGTACGCTGCCGAGCCGCAGCGTGCTCAATGCGGCGAGCGCGCCGCCAGAAAGGCCGGATCGGCGCAGGAAGGTGCGGCGGTCGAGACCATTGGTTTGCCCGGACAAGCCTGCCGCGATTGATCCGCGTGAAGCGGTTTCGGAGCGCTGTTGTGTTCTCTTGATCAGCACGGCCGCCTCCCTCAACCAGGATACCGATTGACGCGGTAATAGGCTTTCACGTGGTCGGTTTCCTTGTAGCGCGCCTTGCGTTTCTCATCATTGTCCTCGCTGTCTGCCTGCGCGGGCGCGACCAACGGCGTCGCTAGCGTCGCACCGGCGCCGACGCCGACCTTGAGAAGGAAGTCGCGGCGACCGACTGTCATTTTCTTCTCGTCCTTCATCGGATCTCTCCCGGACCAACGGTCGTTGGTCAGTTGGCGAACGTTAATGCTTCGGCTTCGATTTCCAGGAACAGTCGGCCGAGCGTTCCGACCGGCCTGTAAAACCTGGCGTTCGTCGCGCTCTCCATGTCGGCGAACAGGCGGCCCATCCAAGGGGCCACATGCTTCTCGAAGAAGGCGCGCTGTGCTTCCGGCGATGCCGGGAAGCGCGCCGCCGCAAAGCCTGCCATGACCTCGCACAGCGTCGCCGCGTGATCCTCGGGCTCAAAATTGCTCTCCACCCGCTCGATGCCGAGCGCGGCGAGATCGTCGCGCAGGCGCGACAGCGGGCGCTCGTTGAGAAAGCCGGTCAGATAGTAGGATGCGTAGGGCAACAGTTCGCCGCGCGCGAGGCCGACGAACAAGTCGAAATACTCGCGTTCGACTTCGCCTGCGACCGCGATCGATGCGGCCTCTGCCACGGCGGCGTGGGCGCGCCCAAGCGGAGTCGTATCGTCGCGCCGCTGCGCGATCTGGCTGAGCAGCGCATTCGACGGCGCATATGACAGCAAGGCACCGAGCAGCGCATATTCCTGCGCGCGTCCGGCATCGACGGGATCAACGCCATCATGCGGCACAGCCAGCTCGGTATAGAGATCAGGACGCAGTTGTTTGCGCGACACGCCGGTTGCGGCTTCGACGGCGATCAGCCGCTCTGCAGGCACCCTGTTCCAGTTCGAAACCGAAGGCTGGGCAATGCCGATTTTCCGGGCTAGCTGGGCTATGCCGCCCGCAGCATCGATGGCACGATTGAGGCCTGCATCGCGCACGTGGACCTCCCATCCAAAAGGCCAAGCGCTTGATTTTTATTTCATGTACAGAGACTAAGCGGGGTTCCCCACGTGGTCAATCGATTCGACATAGCCTGAGGCTATGCATTTCGTCGCAGCCTAACGCGGCAGTGCGCCTCCATGTGTGCGCCGCCGAAGCGCTGCCTCAGCGCGATCAGTCTCGGAAGGCTCCGGTTGCACCGCAGCGGGACCTTCTGACGGTTCGTCCCGTGAAAGTTCCTCTCCGGTGGAAAGATCAGCAACCGCTTCGGTGAGATGCGACTCCGATAGAGCGGCGCGCCCTGAATCGTTCGATTGGCGATCCTGCTTCCCTTCTGCAACCGCGGTCGCAACGCTTTCCGCGGCGCTACGCACGCCCCCGACAATCCGGCCAACGAGCGCGTCAATCTGCTCTGCCGAACAATCAAGCGGCCCGAAGCCGGGCATCGCATTCGGATCGTTGAAGTCCCAGGCGTTCTCCGCAAGGCCGACGAAGTCCCGGATGGCGGGATCAGCGGCCCAGGCGCGACGAAGCGCCGCATGGCTCAACTCCTGCGGAATGCCTT
>JBATYU010000093.1:0-1727 GCA_049674245.1 Bradyrhizobium sp.
GCCAACCGTAGCTCGTGTAAGGGTTACCGGGTCCGTAATTCTGGCAGTTTGCGTTCGGATAGAACTGGGCGCACCAGCCTGGATTGTAAATTACGTGCTGCCCCGAAGCCGGGCTGGCAAGCGCGAAGAGCAGGGCGATAGCGCCAAGTATTGCCGGTCTCGTCATAGCGGTCTCCTTAGTTTCCGGCTTTAACAGTGGTTGATTGTAAACGTTCCATTTCGGGCGGCGGGTGAGAGCGGGCATGCGCTATGATTCCGCTGATCGAGGCTGACGTGGAGGCCGCCCGTTTCTATTTCTTCGCCTTCAGCCCGAGCTCGACCAGGCGGCGGATGGCCTCGGAGCGGTAAGGCCGATTTGCACGGAAGCGGGTTCGCAGACTGAGATAGTTGCTGAAAGTCATCAGGCTGGCGGAAACCTTCCGCAGCTCGACGAATCATTTTGACTGTGCGGGGCGCTGCCCCCTTCATCCAGGGATTAGGGCGGGTATTGCCATGCTTACAGCTATGATTGGAATTTTTATCGTTCTGAGTATTGGTATTCTAGTAGCTCACGCTCTGGAGGCCTTTCGTTCGGATTCGCGAAATTGATATCGCAAAGGGATATGAGTCATGGGAGCGGGATCGGGCGCTTCCTCGGCAACGGGATATGGCCAGCGATTGGTGGCTCATTGGCATCGGCAGAGGCCTGTGCATCCGGTGCTCGCTTTAAGATCGCCTTTGCGGCCTGCAAGAAAGCTTCTGCGCGTTCATCAGCGGTGGGATGCTGATCAATATTCGTCCGCGTCCCCGTGTAGGGACCTTTGATATCGGACGAGGTCGGCGGCAATCGCTGATCGGCTTCGACTGGCGGTGTCGGGGTGACGAAATACGTCAAACACCCTGCTATGGCAGCGGCGACTAGAACGGCCGGAACAATAAGTCGCCAGCTGATCATTTCCCTTTCGCCTTCTTGGCGGGCTTCTTGCCCGAGTCCTTCGATGGGATATTTAGGGCCGTCTCCATCATGGCCCGTATCGCCTCAGGGCGAGTCAATGGCACGTTTTGTTTAGCGATCCAGGCATCTAGTCCCTTCAGGTGTGACGGCTGCAAGCGGACCTGAATGGGCGTCCCCTTACCAGTTGGAGCCGGTCCCCGTCGTTTCTTTGGTTGCACGGTTTGCTTTGCCATAGAATCCGTGGTACCACGGAAGCAAGCCGAGGGGAAGGGTGCAATCTTCCGCCCCGGCTCTAACCCGAGCCACAACGGAGCGAATCCAAAATGACCCAGGCTGACAGCGTGCATAGCACGCCACGGAAAACTGCGTCCAAAATCAACCCGACGCGGCGATACTTACACATCATCAGCCCGCCTTATGCGGCCGATTCCAGAAATATTCTCTGTTGCCGGTCTCGCGCTCGGCATAGTCGTCGATCGCCGACATGATCGCTTGTATCAGAATGTAGCTGCCTGGCACCGACACACGAACATGCTCCGCCCGCGTGCAGAGATGGCGCACTTTCCAGAGCGCAGCCATGAACTGAGAAGGATCTGTTTCCGGGTCGTGGTCCCTGTCGTAAACCTAATCGGGCTGACATCTGAGGCAGAATCACGCAATCCTTCCGTCCTATGAGGGAAGCTTGCAGCCTTATTTGGGCGGCGCTGGTCCGGTTGTTCCGGTCGCGAGCTTCGTTGGTAGCTGAGATCCTAGTCCTTCGGCATCAGATTAACATACAGCGCCGGCATTTGCC
>JBATYU010000094.1:0-2238 GCA_049674245.1 Bradyrhizobium sp.
CGCCTGAGCGCGACCGGTCGACCAGCAGCACCTCGCGCACGAGGCCTGCCGCCGCTCCCGGCACCAGCGCGGCGAGAGTTGCGACAGCGGGCTGCTCGACACCCTCGGTCGGAATAATGACGCTCAGCATCGATGAGGCTTCATTGGCTCAAAACGTTGAAAAACGCCGCACTGTTATCACCTTGTCACAATCAAAGCAGCCTTTCGCACGCAGTTTTTTGCGGCAATGCGATCCATCCTTTGAGTGTGGATTCATGAATTGTTGTTCTTGATTTGTTCTCGCGACATGCTATGTTCCGAACATGAGCCGAGCATCCTCTCATGCCCTCAAGCACCCGCCGGTCACGGCGCCCTCCGAACCGGCGGGTGCGCCTTCGGCTTTTCCCGAGCTTGCGGTTGCGATCGAGCGCGAGCGGCGGCGCGGGCGCGGCGCGCAATCCAATGTCAGTGGTCGCTTTGAGGCCGAGGCGCGGGTCGCGTTCGACGACGGCTGGCAGAGCCTCGACGAATTGCCACCGTTCAAGACCACGGTGGCGCTGGATACCTCGCGCAAGGTGATTGCCCGCAACGATTCTCCCGACATCGGTTTCGACCGCTCGATCAATCCGTATCGCGGCTGCGAGCACGGCTGCGTCTACTGCTTCGCGCGGCCGACCCATGCCTATCTCGGTCTTTCGCCAGGGCTTGATTTCGAATCGAAGCTGTTTGCCAAGCCGGATGCGCCGGCGCTGCTTGAAAAGGAACTGGCGGCCCAGGACTACGAACCGCGCATGATCGCGATCGGCACCAACACCGATCCCTATCAACCGATCGAGCGCGAGCACAAGATCATGCGCGGGATCCTCGAAGTGCTGGAACGCACAGGCCATCCCGTCGGCATTGTCACCAAATCGGCGCTGGTGACGCGCGACATCGATATTCTGTCGCGGATGGCGAAACGCCACCTCGTCAAGGTCGCGATTTCGGTGACGACGCTGGATCCCGAGCTTGCGCGCATCATGGAGCCGCGGGCGCCGACGCCGCCGCGGCGGCTGGAGGCGCTGAAGCAGTTGTCGGCGGCCGGAATTCCGACCACCGTGATGGTCGCCCCCGTCATTCCCGCGCTGAATGATTCCGAGATCGAGCGAATCCTCGACGCGGCCGCGCATGCCGGCGCCAAGGAAGCGAGCTACGTGCTGTTGCGGCTGCCGCTCGAGGTACGCGATCTATTTCGCGAATGGCTGATGGCGAATTATCCCGACCGCTATCGCCACGTCTTCACCCTGATCCGCGATATGCGCGGCGGCCGCGATTACGACTCGCAATGGGGAACGCGGATGAAGGGCACGGGACCGATGGCCTGGATGATCGGCCGCAGGTTCGAGATCGCCTGCGAAAAACTCGGGCTCAACAAGCGGCGTTCGAAATTGACCGCCGACCATTTTGCGAAGCCGAAGCGCAGCGGGCAGCAATTGTCCCTGTTCTAAGGGAAGCGGAAGACAGAGAGGTAATATGAGTACGAAAATGCCGGCACCGGTTGCGCGGTTCACCGTCGTCACCCTTGGCATCAGCGACATGCGCGCCGGCATCGCGTTCTATGAAGCGCTCGGCTTTGTGCGGAAGTATCGTGCCACCGGCGAGGCGGTTGCCTTCTTCGATACCGGCGGCACCGTGATCGGTCTGTTTCCCTGGGATCGGCTTGCGCAAGACGTGACGCTTCCGGAGAACCCGCGGCCGCGAGCCTTTCGCGGGGTGACGCTTGCCTGGAATTGCCGCAGCAATGAGGAAGTCGATCAGGTCATCGATTTTGCGATCTCAAAGGGTGCATCGCTGCTGAAGGTCGCGCACGAAACCGATTACGGCGGCTACTCCGGCTATTTTGCCGATCCCGATGGCCATCCTTGGGAGGTCGTGGTCGCGCCCAATATCGAGGTCGGCGCAGACAGGCGCGTTCACTTGCCGGATTAAATAGCGGTAATTGCGTCGAGTTCCTGGTTGCGCCGCGGGCTTGCGGTCAGCACGATCGCGCAAATGATTCGTGACAAGTCCGCCAAAAATCAGGCCAGGCTGCCCCAGGGCGTTATTGCGGTGGCGCCGCCGAGTTTTCGCCGCGAGCGCGCGTTGATCAAACGCGGCGTTTGGCCGGTGGCCGGCTGCGATGAGGCCGGGCGCGGCCCGCTGGCGGGTCCGGTGGTGGCCGCGGCCGTAGTGCTCGATCCCAAGCGCATTCCCAAGGGCATCGACGATTCCAAGCGGCTG